>JBDSDL010000196.1:0-8430 GCA_039920585.1 Nitrospiraceae bacterium
CGGACGAATTCTCGGATGCGGCTGGTATCGGCGTAGTTCGTCGAGAGTGCGTGCCAATCCGCGATAAAGAAATAGCATTCGAACTCGCTCTGAAGGCCTTTCCAATTCTCCAAGGCGCCAAGATAATTGCCGAGGTGGAGTAGCCCGCTCGGCTGCATGCCGCTGAGGACTCGTTTCCTGGCTATGGTCATTGTGTGTTTCCTGTTCCAAGACCGACGGCGGTGAAGAGAATTGAATTGGAGAGGCTGTGGGTCAAAGTGCTCGTGATGGTATGGATCACATGGATCTGCGGATCGAACACGATCAGTCCAACCAGAATGAGCATACCGTAGGGTTCCACGCGCATGAGCCCTTTTGCCGCGGTGGTAGGGAGGAGACTTGTAAGAATTCTCCCGCCATCCAAGGGGGGGAGCGGCAACAGATTGAACAGCATTAAGAGCACGTTAATCAAGACGGAGTAGACCGACATCACGGCAATCGGCAGAAGGAACATGGCGTGCCACGTGTCTGGGGGCTGGGTCTTTTCCGATTTGGACCAGTAGTTCTCGATCGTGGGGTCGATTGATACCAGGAGTGCGAAGAGGAGGGCGCTGCCGATGGCTAGCGCGAGATTCATGGCCGGTCCCGCCAATGCGACAAGGGCCATGTCGCGACGCGGTTGGTGCATAAGGCGCGGGTCGATTGGGACCGGCTTGGCCCACCCGAGAAAGAATCCTCCCGGCATCAGTAGGCAGAGCAGCGGCAGGATGACGGTTCCGAAGGGATCGATGTGTGCCAGCGGATTCATGGTGAGCCGGCCCTGGAGTTTGGCGGTTGGATCGCCACACCGATTGGCGACCCAGCCATGGGCGTATTCATGCAAGACCATGGCGAAGAGGAGGGGGAGCGCCATGTAGGAAATCGTGTGGAGGATTTGCGGTAAAGAATTCATTCGGTCGGCTCTTTCAGTTTACTTGATGGAATCGGCCTCGTTTGATTTGTATGAGAAAGAGCGGACGGTTCAATGTTCCGTCTGGTCCAAACGCCGCCGGTCCCGCAAGGGAGGAGAGGTCCTGCTGTGTCAGCAGTTGATCGCGGACGGCTTCGCCGGAAGTGGCGCCTTTTCGAACCGCATCGAGCACCAACTTTGCGGCATCGTAGCCCTGCATCGCAAAGACTGTCGGGTTGGTTTCAAATCGTTTTTTGTACCGGGCGACAAAATCTTGCACCGTTGGAGTGGGGCTGTCTACAAAGAAGCCGTCGACGAATACGGCCCCGTCGCTCGACGAATCGTCCGTGCGTGAAAAGTCGGGCGAATTCCATCCATTCGCGCCGAGGAACGGCACTTTCATGTCGTGGAAATTGAGCTGGGCTGTAATGATGCCGGCGTCGGCTGCGCGGCCTGGAATGAAGATGGCATCGAAGCCCGGCGTATAGAAGACTTTCTTGTCCAGCTTTGTCAGTTTCCCGGTCAGTTTCGTCTGATCGACCGGCACGGACAAGCCGTACCGCTTGAGGTCCTCCGCTTTCATGCGTTTGAGTTGCGCGCCCACGTCGGCTTCGCCCTCTTTGTAGGATTCGATGGCGATCACTTCCCCCTCGTGTTGACGCACTTCTTGGGCGAAGAGCCGGGCCAACACGCGGCCATACGCGGTGTCGGGATGCAGGATGCAGAATCTGCGAAAGCCTTGCTCTTTGATGGCATAGGCCGCGATACGTTTGGCTTGAAGGTCATAGGTGAGTGCCGTGCTGAATACATAGTTGCCGAGTCGTCTGACGTTGGGGAGGGTCGCCGTCGGAGTGATCAGAGGGATGTGGGCTCGCTCGGCGAGTTCAGCCATGACCGGCAGATTCTTTGAGAGGAGCGGACCGATCACGGCGAGGGGGCGATCGGTATTCAGCAATTCGGAGAAGTCGTCTAAAAACGAGGCGTAATCGGATTCGAAATCTTTGACGATGAGACCGACTGATGGGCTCCCTGCCCTGTCTCTCGTTGCTTCGACGGCCAGTTGAATTCCGCTGAGAACTTCACCGGCAAAGGGGGCAAGTTTTCCTGAAAGTGGCAGAACTCCGGCGATGAAAAACTGGTTGGATTTTTGTTTGGCTTGAAGTGTGGCGAGGAGTTCCGAAGTTTTCGCTGCTTGTGGGTGGGTCGGGAAATTCACGAGAAATTGTTGGATTTGCCGGATGGCTTGGTGGTCCTCTCCACGGCTGATATAGAGGTCGATGAGCCGGAGGGACGCGAGGTCGCCAGGAAAGTGGCGTGGAAAGGTGTCCCGGATGTGGTCGAGGGCTTTCTTGTCGGAGGTCTCGCTGGCTAGATCGCGAATGCGGGTCCGCACGTCTTCCGCCTGGTCTTCGGTTCCAAAGGCCACTTCATCGAGCCACGCCTGAATGGCACGGGTCGCGTCCTTTTTTTGCGCGTAGAACTCGCCGCTCAGCCGCAGGGCTTCGCGTTTCGTGCCGTCATTTTTTGAAAGATTGCGCAGGCCGGTCAAGATTGGGAGGGCCAGGTCGAGGTTGCCCATTGCCGCATGGACTCGAGCCTGCATCAGCTTGCCTCGATCCGTCACCTCTGAGTTAGGGAACTCGGTTTGCAGCTGTAGTAAATATGTTAAGGCGTCCCCATATTGTTTTGAGCTGTACAAGCCGGCACTGAGAAGGAGATAGGTGTCGTCGAGCAGATCGGGCTTCGGAGAGGTGGCGAGAAAACGACGGAGTGTTGTGATGGCTTCTTCAGCCTGACCTGCGTCGAGCAGGCGCTTCGCCTGCTTCAGCGCGGGATTGTTCGCCGGGCCAACTGGTCCTGTTTCTGCATAGACGGGCGCATTGAACTCGGAATCAGTGACTGGCCAAAGTATGCTCCAGACAAGGATCAGCGATAGGCAGCAACGTGCCGAAAGGGCGTACGTGCGATATGAAAACAGAGATATCAACGGGCGGGCCATGATCTCCTAGCAGGCTGACGGCGGTGTCATTCGCATGTGACTACTATCGGAAACCCTGAGGGGTGTCAAGGTAAACCCCCACTGCCCCCATTACTCATGAGCACTTCTGCTGCAATCGCCAATGTTGGGGCTAGAGGCGCGGGGCCAGAGGCCAGGGGCGACAGAAGGAATGTCTTTCCGCTCGCCTCGTGTCACTTGCCCCTCGCCTGGCCTCCATAGGTTCATTGTGTTCATCTGATCGATTGGCTATCATGCCACAGCTGATGTTACATCCACTGGCAGAGCAATATTTGAGCCGGCTTCGGGTAGAGGGCGGGCTGTCTGTCAATACCATCGAAGCCTACCGCCGCGACCTGAATAAATTCCATTCCTACTTGTATCGAACAGGTGTCCTGCCGATCGGGCCTCTGATGCCGGAGACATTGACGGGATTTCTCTGTTCTATGCACGAGGCACGATTGTCTCGTGCCTCTTCCCTTCGCTGTCTCTCGGCTATTCGTGGATGGCTCCAGTTTCTGATGCGGGAACGGATGATCGAAGAGAATCCTACCATTGGTCTGGCCCCGATATCGCGAGCCGTTCGATTGCCTAAAACTCTGTCGCAACGCGACGTCACGGCGTTGTTAGATTTGGGGGCAGTTCCGACTCTTGAAGATCTGCGGGACCGCGCGATGCTGGAGTTGCTCTATGCAACGGGGCTGCGCGTGTCGGAATTGGTGATGGCTGAAATGGCATTGGTGAATTTTGATGTCGGGTACCTCAGGGTTATCGGCAAGGGCGCAAAGCAGCGTCTTGTGCCGGTGGGTGAAAGGGCTCGGCAGCTGCTGCACCAGTATGTGGAAGAGGCGAGGCCACGACTTCTCAGGAAACGAGTTTCTCGGTATGTGTTTGTGTCGAGGCGGGGTGGGCCGTTGACGCGACAAGCCTTTTGGAAATTGCTGCGACGCCGGGCACAGAGAGCCGGGATTAGACAGGTGATCTCGCCGCACATGCTTCGACATTCGTTTGCGACGCATCTGCTTGAAGGCGGCGCGGATCTTCGGTCCGTTCAGGTGATGCTTGGCCATGCGAATATTGCGACGACGCAGATCTATACACATATTGAACGGGGACGTCTCAAGCGAGTGCACGACAGGTATTTTCCTCGGGTGGGCCGACCGCAGAGGCAAAAAGTATAATCGAGGAGACGCGATTCGTGAGAGAGGAGCGCGTAGCGGCAGAAAAATGCAAGAAGAGTGCGAGATTCGATTGACAAGGGCAAATGGAGTTGGTAGCATCCGCCAAGGTTGCTAACGAAATCGGGCGGATAGCTCAGTTGGCAGAGCGCCACCTTTACACGGTGGATGTCGCAGGTTCGATCCCTGTTCCGCCTACCAGTGGTTAATCTGGGTCGTGGGGAGCAGGACAGATCATTAGCACAGAGATTCTGAAATTTTTGACGGGACAAACCGCTAGTTATAGGCTTGTCGCTTACATCTTCCGCTATACGTAGTGTTTTACGGGGCCGTCGTTCAGCTGGTTAGGACGCCAGATTGTCAATCTGGAGGTCGCGGGTTCAAATCCCGTCGGCCCCGCCATTTTCTCCTGTGTCTGTTAGACTCCGTAGGCAGAACCGTGAATGCCTTCTAGAGCCTGGAGAGGTTAGCGCCGCATGTTTCAAACGGGTTTAATCGGACTGGTCGGTTCGCTCGGCGCGGTTTCAAAAATTGTCCTCTTGTTCCTGCTCGTCTTCTCAGTCATCTCGTGGGCCGTTATTTTCTCCAAGTGGCGCGCGTTTAGTGTGGCAGACCGTGAGGATAAGCAGTTCCTAGCGCTCTTGGTGAAAACTCGAGATCTCGACGAGCTGTATCGGCAAGTTCGACGAATCGAAGGGAGTCCCAGCGCGGCAGTATTTGAAGGGGTGATGGAACGTGTGGGAGCTGAACGGGGTGAAAGCAGGAACGGCGCCAGCGCAGGGCCGGTCGATCACCATGTGATAGAGCGGGCAGCCTCTCATCTGGCACAGAGCCAGCTCTCACGCCTCGAAACCTATCTTCCGTTCCTCGCCACGACGGGAAACATTACACCGTTTATTGGACTGCTTGGGACCGTGATGGGAATTATCGATGCGTTTCGTGAGATCGGCACACAAGGAACTGCCAGTATTTCCGCTGTTGCTCCCGGCGTTGCGGAGGCGTTAGTCGCGACGGCGGCCGGTCTGTTCACCGCTATTCCCGCGGTCATTGCCTATAACTACTTCCTCAGCCGGATTCGCAAAACGGCATTCCGATTGGATTCGGTTACCATTGAGCTTCTGTCATCCCTCTCGATCTCTTCATCGAAGAAGAAACCAGTTCCGGTCGGAGTTCAAGGATGACCTTCGAGTCCCGTCACCGCCGATTTATGGCAGAGATCAACGTTATTCCCCTCGTCGATGTGGTCCTAGTCCTCTTGGTGATTTTCATGGTCACCGCGCCGATGTTGTACCGGGGGATGGACATTAAGCTGCCGACTTCTGCCTCAAATACCATCAAACCGGACATGCGCACGGTGCTCACGATTGAAAAAGATCAACGACTGTATCTTGATAAAGATCCGGTTGGGGTGGCCCAGCTGGAACAAAAATTGAAGCTTTTGAAACGGGACCACCCCGATGTGTCCCTCTATCTCAGAGCGGATCGCGATGTGCCCTACGGCATCGTGGTGCAAGTCACGGACGGCGTCAAGAAAGCGGGGATAGAGAAAATTGGGATGGTGACGGAGCCGGTTGGTCCCGAGCGTGTGGGGTCATCGCAACCTCCGCGTCTCCCGTCGCGAAAAAATTGACACACCCTGTTCGAGAGGGTCCCGGTGATGATAGCGTCCCAGGCATCGCTCCTGTCGGGTATGGGGTTCGATCAGGACGATCAATCCAGACTGTCTGCTCGACTGAAGCGAACACTGGCCGTGTCGCTCGCCATTCATGTGGTTGTCTTGCTTGTGGCGGCAGGGCTTCGGCTTCCACAACAGGGTGAACGCCCGTTGACGTCTGTGGAGGTGTCGTTGGTCAGTTTGCCAATGTCAGTGAGGCAAGCTGAGTTGGCGAAGCCAGTCGAGCCAGTGAAAGTTTCAGATCCGAAACCGATTCCTGTCCCGTTAGTCAAGGCGATGACCTCAAGCGCAACCCCGTCTGCCGCGCCTCCAGTAGGCGAGAAACGAAGGGATATGTTGCGCGATCTTGAGCTTCCGCCGGATGCGCCGAAGTTCGGGGATTTGAGCCCTGCAACAAAATCTGCAGCGCAGCCTCAACAGGCGGCAAAGGCCCTCGATATCCCACGTATTCCGGATGTGGCGCAAGACCCGGTTGGGAGGGTTCCGCAACGGTCTTCGGTCAGCGACGATCTGAATCGTGAATTAGAGGAAGAGCTAAAAAAGGTCAAACAGTTTCAGCCTGCGGCCAAGCTGGATATTCCAAAAGAGGCGAAGACGAGTGAAACGTTAGTCAAACCGGCGCCCCAGCAGGAGGTAAAAGTTCCAGCAGTCAAGACTCCCGAGACGACCCTGAAGATTACCGGTGCGGCTGGCTCGAATCCCTACTGGGCGCGGGTGCAGTCTATTATTAGTAGCCAATGGGAGCCGCCTCCGATCGATATGGCGGGACAGACCTATACGGTGATCGTCAAATTTCGGCTTCAACGGGATGGGACGATTAAAGACGTGGTCGTACAACAGTCGTCCGGAAATGCTTATTTTGATATGGCAGGCCAGCGCGCCGTGTTGCGGCCACGAATCCTGCCGCTGTTTCCTGCCGATATGGCAGAGAGTTACAAAGATGTGGAGATGGTATTTCGAGTTGGAGAGTCGGTAGGATGACACAGCTGAAGTTCATCGGTGCCTGGGTTGGGGGAGTGTTGTTGCTTGCAGGAGTTATCGGCACTCTTGAGTCCGGGGCAGCGGATGTGTTCCTCGAAGCCACTCGTCCCGACTTCCAAAAAATTGCCCTGGGTGTGGCGGGGATACATAACGTGGGAGGTCCCGATTGGTTGGGGGGGCGGATTGAAGAAGTGCTCAAAAGGGACGTGAAGCGCTCCTTGGTTTTCGATCTGGTGGATTTGCCCAGTCTTGGAATTCAGACACCCAACATCGGCAACGGGACGGGGGCTGGTTCCAAAGCCGTATTTAAACAGGCAGCTGAGAAGGGTGTCTCGGTCTTGGTCTGGGGAAAAGCAGGCCTGAAAGGAACAGACAAAGAAGCCGACGTGAATATGGAGGGCTTCGTCTATGACAGCGGCAGCGATGAACTCGTGGGAGGAAAGCGCTATGTAGGATCGACTTCGGTTGTGCGGCTGATGGCGCACCGCTTTGCTGACGAGTTAGTATTTCGTTATACGGGCGAGCCGGGCATCGCGCGGACGAAGATCGCGTATGTGGCTGAACAGGGCGCTGCCCGAGAGTTGTTCGTGATGGATTACGATGGTCACGATCCGCGCCAACTCACCGCGGATGGATTTCTGAACCTCATGCCGCAATGGTCTCCTGATCGCCGGTTCCTGATCTTCACCGCCTACCGCAATCGCAATACGCAGGATATCGACATGATTGAGTTGGCGACGGGCAAGCGATGGACGGTGATTTCCCTAGGGGGACTGAACATCACTCCGTCACTATCTCCCGATGGGAACTTCCTGGCGTTTGCCTCCAGTCATGAAGGCAATTCCGAACTCTATCGGTTGGATACAAGAACAAAAGCCATCCAACGATTGACTGTAAACCCTTCCGGCGACTTGTCTCCCTCCTGGTCTCCGAACGGGAGAGAGTTGGTATTTGTGTCAGATCGAGGTGGCGGGCCGCAGTTGTTCCTGATGGGCTCAGATGGGTCGAACGTGCGCCGCTTGACGTTTGAAGGCGATTACAATGCGGCGCCGGTGTGGTCGCCGCGTGGGAATTGGATTGCCTATGTGTGCCGGACGCATAGAGAGTACAAACTCTGTGTCATCTCGCCGGACGGGCAGAAGCGAATGCAGTTGACGACAGGACCGGGTGTCGACGATTCACCATCCTGGTCGCCGGATGGCCGGCATTTGGTGTTCAGTTCGACGTCCGATGGAAAGAGCCAGATCTATATGATCGATGCCGATGGTAAGGACATAGAACGGCTCACCTTCCAGGGCACGCACAATAGTGCGCCCTCCTGGTCTCCGGCATTGTGAGCTTGAGAGATTGACCGTACCGGATGAATCAAGGGATAAGATCGGAAGATACTAACCTGGAATAAAGGAGATAGAGGTATGAACAAGACAGTCTATGTATATGGGACGGTCCTGGTGATGAGCCTGGCAGTGATTGGTATGCCTGGCTGCTCTAAAAATCCGTACAATCTGGTGGCGATTCCCAGTCTGCTCAAGGGATGGCGAAGGGAGGGGCAGATAGTCCTAGGTCCGGTGTCGGCAGCTTTCCGGACACCGGCGTTCAGTCGGATGGCGGTGGGCTTCGGGGCCTCGACAAGAACCCTTCGGAAGAGCGAGTGGGTGGTGGCACGATGCTG
>JBDSDL010000197.1:0-7009 GCA_039920585.1 Nitrospiraceae bacterium
TTAACCAAACGGAGGTGTCAGATGGTGAAGCACATTGTTCGGTTCATGCGGGAAGAGGACGGTACCACGGCGGTGGAATACGGGCTGATGATTGCCTTGATTAGCGCAGCCCTTGTCGCTGCCGTCCTGCTTTTGGGCACCAACCTGAACAACAGTTTTACCGCAATGGCAGGCATCATCGCTTCGTAAGCAGCGATGAAGCAGAAGTCGGCTGGTATCGGCAGTTAACGGAAAACGACGAAACAAAGAGAATCGCGACGATGAAAATCGAAATGACAGAAATCCTCCTGTTCCTCATTCTGGGGATGGCCATTGCATCGGATCTGCGTTGGAGGACAATCCCGAACTGGCTGACTGGCCCTTCAATTCTTGCTGGCCTCGGCTTTCATACAGTTATGAACCAGTTCGCGGGATTCGTGTTCAGCCTGGAGGGGGCCGCAGTGGGGCTCGGGTTATTCATCATCTTGTATGTGTGCGGATGGATGGGGGCAGGAGATGTGAAATTGTTTGCAGCGGTTGGAAGCATTCTCGGTCCCGCCCAAACAATCTCAGCTGCCATCGTTATTGCGCTCGTTGGGGGCTTGTTGGCCCTTGTGGTGCTCGGCTTCCATCAAGGGTGGCGGAGGATGGGCTTGTGGCTGTGGTCGTATGTTCAAGCCATGGTTTTGACGAGAAGGATGCAGGCCTTGACTCCAGAACAAGGCGCAGCTCCCAAGGTGCCCTATGCTGTCGCGATCGGTCTTGGGACGATCGGATCCTACTGGTGGTATCCGCTCGGGTGAAAAGGTGCCGGGGTATGGTTCGATTCGGAAGGCAGGAGGTTAGGTAATAGGGTTTGGGCAGCAATCGTAAGTGTTTTTGACGGAAAACAACTTTGCATCTACACTTCAGGGAGGCGTGATCATGAAAAAGTATCGTCCACAGCTCTTCTTCGCCGGTGCAGTGGTGATCGGATTGATAACCGCCCTCTTGGTGATGGGGTGGCTGCGTGACGTAGATTTGCGGCATGTGGCAGAGGCTGCCATTCCGACGGTCGCCACCGGGGAAGTGGTTGTGGCCAAAGCCGATCTTGCATGGGGCACCAAGCTGACTCCCGAAATGTTGCAGGTGGTGAACTACCCAGCCGGCGCCATCCCTGAAGGATATTACAAGAATATCGATGATTTGAATGAGGCCGTGTTGCTGCAAGAGCTGAAGGCGAACGAAGTCATTCTTCGATCCAAGCTGGCTTCGGGGAAGGATGTGGGATCGGGTGTGGCGGCGGTGACCGATCCAATGAAACGCGCGATGTCGGTGAAGGTCGATGACGTGATCGGAGTGTCGGGGTTCATCAAGCCGGGCGACCATGTCGATGTGATGGTGACCATCGAGACGGACTCAAAGTCTCAGAATCCGGTTGCCAAGATGATTTTGGGGAACCTCAAAGTGCTCGCAGCCGGCATGCAGTACGAGAAGAACGGGAATGAGAAGGATCCGAAGCCGGTCCAGGTGATGACGCTCGAAGTGGACATAGAAGAAGCGGAAAAGTTGGCGCTCGCATCTACTCAAGGGAAGCTTCGCCTCGCGCTCCGGAATCCGCTCAACGTCGAGAAGGTGCTGACAAAGGGCGCCAATGTGGCTTCGCTCCTGGCATCTTTCCGTACCAAGGAAGTCAAGAAAGAGGGTGGGTCAGAGTTTTCTATCGAAGTCATCAAGGGTGGCGACCGCACCCAAGTGAAATTCTAAGGAGAGAACACCATGAAATCCATCACGAGATCAAAATCGCAGAACTTGAACGTTGCCAGTGTGATTGTAGGAACGATCGTGGCGGCAGGGTCGTTGTTGGGGCAGCCCCTCTGGGCCGACAGTTCGGCTCCGATGATCTCGGCCCAGGCTAGCAAGGATGTGCAGGTGTTGGACCTCGTGCTGGGAAAGTCCACTGTCGTCGATGTGCCGGTCCCGATCAAACGGGCTTCTCTGGCGAATCCGGCGATCGCCGATGCGATCGTGCTGTCGCCCAAACAAATCTATGTCACAGGCAAGGGCTTCGGATCGACCAACCTGACGCTGTGGGGAAAAGACGATCAGATTCTTGCCATCTTCGACGTGGAGGTGGTCCTCGATGTGGCTCGACTCACGCAGCAGTTTAGCCAATTGTTGCCGGAAGAGACCAACCTTCACCTTACTTGCAGCAATGACCATCTCACGCTTTCAGGCACGATCTCCAGTCCCGCCAAATTGTCCCAAGCCTTGGCGGTGGCGGAAGCCTATGCCCCTAAGAAGGTGATCAATCTACTGAAAATCTATCCCGAGCTGCCGAGCGAAGCAAAGGTGAATGATCGGGATCAGGTGACCGTTGACGTGATCCGTGGCACGGCGGTCAATACGGTGAAGTTCTGAGCCTGATTCGCCGGTGGATGGCGGCGAAGGCTCAGCAGAAACACTCGACAAAAGGAGCGATGTAATGAAGAGATCGATGGCCTGTAGTTGTCTCCTAGCACTCTGCGCCGCCCTCTGGTCTCAGGGGGCCGGCGCCCAGGGAATGATCGAGTCTAAGGCTGTAGCCAGCGAGGTGCAACGTTTTGAACTCGGCGTGGGAAAGTCCAAGGTGGTCGATCTCACCACGGCGATCAAGCGGGCGTCTCTGGCGAATCCGGAAGTGGCCGACACCGTCGTGCTGTCGCCGAAGCAGATCTACCTGACCGGCAAAGCGATCGGCGTCACGACGTTGACCCTGTGGAAAGAGAATGGCGAGCTGTTTTCCGCATTCGACGTCACTGTCAGTCCGGATTTGAGCCGGCTGCGGGAACAGTTGCACAAGATACTTCCCGATGAACAGGGCATTCTTGTGACGGCGGCGCACGATCACCTCACCCTATCCGGAACGATCAGTAACCTGGCTCGCCAGTCACGGGCGCTGGAAATCGCTGAGCCTTATGCGACGAAGAAAGTCGTGAACTTGCTCCAAGTGGGAGGTGCCCAGCAAGTGATGCTCGAGGTGCGTGTCGCAGAAATGGACCGGAACCTCACTCGTCGAATCGGTATCAATATGAACGGAGTGGGACAAGGGGGCAATTTCGGCGTGACAGCTCTCAATTCCATCACTACCCTGGATGGTCCAGGCGCGCTGACGAATCCCCTGAGCCAGCTTGTGACAGGTGCGGTCAATGCGGCGGTACGTTTCCATACCGGGGACATTACCTGGACCGGCTTTATCGACGCCTTGAAACAGGAAGAGGCGGTGAAAGTGTTGGCGAAGCCGACGTTGGTGGCGGTCAGTGGGCAGGAGGCCCAGTTCCTCTCAGGCGGAGAATTTCCATTTCCTATTCCGCAGACGCTCGGAATCGTCACCATCCAATATAAGAAATTCGGGGTCGGGCTATCCTTTACCCCCACGGTGCTTGCGAACAATCGCATCAGCATGGCGGTAGCTCCGGAAGTGTCTGAGCTGGATTTCGCCAACGCGCTCCAGTTTCAGGGATTTCTTATTCCCTCGATCACCACCAGGCGAGCGACGACCGTGGTCGAACTCGCCGACGGGCAAAGCTTCGCGATCGCCGGCTTGCTGCGCGACAACGTGCGTGAACAAATCCAGAAGTTCCCGGTCCTCGGCGATATCCCAGTGCTGGGCGCGTTGTTCAGAAGTTCGCGTTTTGTGAAGAATCAGACGGAATTGGTGATCATCGTGACGCCACACTTCGTCAAACCGATGGATGTGGCGCAGTTGGCCTTGCCAACCGATACGTTTGTCGAGCCGAACGATTGGGAGTTCTACCTGATGGGGTGGACAGACGGACTCGGTTATGCCTCGCCTGCCAAGCAAGGTCGTGACGGACGGGTTGCTGAGGCGGCGGTGTCCGGGAAGCTGGACGGCAATTTTGGCCACATAGTCCAGTAGCAGGCGTGCGTGATGATGAATCACAAATCGTTCGACCAATGATGAAGGAGCACATTATGAAGGGATTGCTGCTGACAGGAATTGGACTCTCGATCCTCGCGGTTGTCTCCGTGACAGGATGTACAGCACGGCCCACGACATTGGGGCCGGATTATGGATTGGCCTATACCATGGCGAACGATCAACAGACTCTCAATCCGGATGCGGGGAGCAATCTGGATCCTGTTCAGGGGTTAGAAGATGCGGCAGCCGCGAAACATACCATGGAGCGCTATCGATCGTCGTTCGAGAAGCCGGAAGAGATTCGGAAACCCATTGCCAGTCCTTCGATGATCAGTCAAGGCATTCAAACAAGGTAGGGGATGATGAGCATGCGAAAGAACCTTCGATCGGAATCCGGAGCCTCGGCTGTTGAGCTCGCCTTGCTGCTGCCGGTGCTCATGATGATCCTGTTCGGGATTATCGAGTTCGGCTTGGCTCTCTATCGGCAGGCGATCTTGACCAACGCCAGCCGAGAGGGAGCTCGGTTTGGGATCGTCCAGTCCACGCCTCCGATTACGAATGCTGCGGTCGATGCCAAAATCGACGCCTATTTGGCGGCAGCCGGGATCAACCCGGGGACTGTGACGCGCAACGCCCCAGTACTCACCGGTGGCATAGGCTCGGATGTGACCGTCACGCTCACTCTCCCCTATACATATGTGGTGCTGCCGGGACTCACGTCGATCACCCCGTCGATCAATCTTGTAGCCACTACGGTGATGAGACATGAATGACATGAATAAGGTTCTGTTGGAACAAAAGATAGGGCGTGCCAATTGCCGACCGACGTTGACTGAAGATACGCGGGGAGCGGTGGCGGTCATGGTCGCAATCGTACTCGTGGTCTTGCTGTCGATTGGGGCTCTGGCACTGGACATCAGCAATGCCATGATTGCGCGGAATGAGTTGCAGAATGTAGCGGATGCCTCGGCCTTGGCCGGGGCAAGGGCACTGGGCGTGATCTATCAAGGTTTACCGGCAGGGACGCCCTACAACACCTATGTGCTCAGTAGTCCTGGCGCTGTGGTGACTGCCTCGACGGGAGTGGCGTTACTCAATAGAGCGCGTGAGGTGGCGTCGATTACCATCAATCCCGCCGATATCGAGATCGGGGTGTGGAACGTCGGTCCTCGCACCTTGACTGTTGGAACCGTCGGTGTGACGGGGGTACGGGTCACGGCTAGGAGAGACGGGGGCGCCAATGGCCCGGTCGCGACCTGGCTGGCCGGTATTATGGGAATTAATAATATGAGTGTCGTAGCCACGGCGACAGCGGCGCTGACCGGAGCTGGAGTGCTCCTGCCGGGAACAGCGAATGCGCCCTTTGCGTTTGACCAAAATTTCTTCACTGATCCAGACTTTTGCAATAAGCCGATTCAGTTCTATCCGACCACCACCAGCTGTGCCTCGTTTCAGACGTTCGATCAAAGTCCGTCAAACGCCAATACGATGGGGAATATTATCGATGGGCTGGCCGACAATTCGTATTCCTCTCCCCAAATCACTGCGGGACAAACGAGCCTGGAGTTCATCGGGGGAAACGTGGCCTCTGCATTCCCCAACTTGATCAACCTCTTCAACGCCAAAAAGGTGACTGATCCACGGGCTCCAGCGCCCTACACCCAGTGTTGGAATGTGACGGTTCCTGTCTACTCGAACCCATCGAACCTGACTTGCGGCAACCCCAGTGGGTCGTTGCCGATCGTTGGTGCCGCCACTGCCTGCGTGTTCAATGTGCAGGGTCCCCCTACTCAGCAGATTAATGCCATCGTAACCTGTGGCGCAGTCACGGGTGGACAAGGTGGGGGAGGGTCATTCGGCGTTGTGGGCGCCATTCCAGGACTCGTCGAGTAAATTCGTAAGAGGAGGATCTAAGCGCATGTCGGGATTTGTCACAGTATGGCTGGAATGTCGAAGCGATTCGGTCCGTCGCACTTTTGAGGAATTGCTGGCGTCCCACCGTGGATTTCTGATCAAGCAAACCGGAGGTCCTGCGACCGTCGATGTGGTCTGCGTGGAGTTGGACGAGATCAATCCAGAGCGGACTCTTGCCTCGATGAAGGGATTATTGGAAAAGCATCCCGCAGTCGAAGTGTTGTTGACGTCCGGCGGGACGGAGTCCCAGGTGATGTTGGAAGCCTTTCGTATCGGGATTAAAGAGTTCCTTCCTCAGCCGATAAACCGGAAAGAATTCGACGCGGCGCTGAGCCGCCTGAAAGAACGTCTCAAATCGAAAGAGGGGCACAGAAGCGTCAAGGGCGGGAAGATTGTCGCGTTTCTGGGTGCCAAGGGAGGGATTGGAACCAGCACCTTGGCCGTAAACTTGGCGATGAGTCTGCGACAGCTCAATCAAGAGAAGCAGGTTGCGCTGGTTGACCTGAATCTCGATGACAGCGACCTGCCTCTGTTTCTAGATCTTCAGCCGGGAAAGGGCTTCCGGGACCTTGCCCGCGACATTTCAAGGCTGGACGCGACATTTGTGCAGAGTCTCATGAGCAAGCACGAATCCGATCTGCATCTCCTCCAATCCGGGTTGACGGGATCAGAGGGGACATTAGGTGAGCCGATTCCAGGGGGGGCTGCGCTGCACACCTTGGATGTCATGCGGTCGATGTATGACCATGTATTCGTCGATTGCGGGCATACCCTCAATCCGGAAACCCGTGAAACGCTGGATTTTGCTTCGCTGGTGGTGTTGATCACCACCCTCAGCCTTCCTTCTATCCGCCGGGCAAAACAATTTCTCCAGGTCATGAGGGATGTCGGGTACGACCGGGAGAAACTGGTGATTGTGGTGAACCGTTATCAATCCGAAGATGCTGAATTCCTCCAACATGCCGAGGAGCTGTTCGAGCAAAAGGTCGGGTGGCTGGTGCCGAACGACTATCCGATGGCCAGCAGTTCGCTGAATAAGGGTGTGCCATTGACCGTGCATGCTCCTCGCGCCGCCCTGACGCAGTGGTATGTCAGCCAAGCTGCGATATTGGCGGGAGACAAGCCAATACACGTTGTTGGAGCCGAGGCCGGTAATTCTTTCCTCTCGCGTTATTGGGGAGGATTGCCCTTCTCGCCAAAGGTGAAAGCGTAGTC
>JBDSDL010000198.1:0-1937 GCA_039920585.1 Nitrospiraceae bacterium
TTATGATCGGCGAGATGCGGGACAAAGAAACGGCTGATATCGCCATTGAAGCTTCGCTCACGGGCCACTTGGTGCTCAGCACCCTCCATACGAACAGCGCGGTTGAAACGGTGATCCGTTTGTTGGATCTCGGGTGCAACTCTTTCAACTTTGCCGACGCTATGTTGGGAGTGCTCGCTCAGCGACTGTGCAAACGAATTTGCATCCAGTGCAAAGAGGACTATCATCCGAGCCAACAGGAATACGACGAGTTGGTCCAGGGCTATGGAGCGAGCGAATGGGAGCAATGGGGCGTCGGGGGTGCCAAGCCGATGATGTTATATCGTGGAAGAGGGTGTGACGTGTGCAACAGGACAGGATTCAAAGGCCGTGCTCCGCTCCACGAACTCTTGATTGGCTCGGAAGAGATGAGGAGCCGTATCCAGTCCAAAGCCCGCACCGTTGAGATGCTGAGTGTGGCGATGAGGGAAGGAATGACCACCTTGGTTCAGGACGGCATTCAGAAGGTGCTCCAGGGCGTGACAACATATCGGCAGGTTCGCTCTGTAGCAATGAAGTAAGTTCGCTGATCGTTTCTTTCCAGAAAATGCGGGAGGATGCCGACGACAAAGGTTTTCATAGTTTTGCCACAGCTAAACAGGTTCAGATGTATGTCTTTTATGTCTTTGTAGAATTTTCATCACGCTTGCCCATCGTTCTCACCTGTCAGCCACAGCGCAGTTCTCCCTCGGGAAAATCATCCCGATCTCTGTTCGATTCTGAATAAGTGGGTCGCATTTTGCGTCGCATTTACGGCGAATGGCCACGGCATGAGCAGGAACCGGACCAGGCTAAGTGTTTGGAAAGTCAAAAGGGCACATGCCTTGCTCACTGAGAGCGGCAGCGTTGGAACACCCCTCATTCGCAACTAGTTTTATACCGCCAGGCATCTACGAGAGAGGATAACAAAGGGAGGATTGAGATGGACGCGATGAATCACCACATGCATTCCCGTCGAGCAGCCAAGGGGCTCACTCTGGTTCGCGGAGCTGTCGTGGTGGGGCTTTGGGTAAGTGCTCTTCTGACAGCCCTTCCCTCCGTCACGTTCGCCGATGGACGGGATGGAGATCGAAGGGATGATAAGGGAAGGCACAGTCTGGTTCAGCAGCCATACGGTCAGCATCCATACAATGCCAGAAGTCCTTTTGGGGCACAGCAAGCAACAGTTCAGGCAACGATTGATGCTCTCACCACCAAAGTCGACCAGCTGATAGTTGACAACATGTTGTTGAAAGAGGCGATGACAGCCGCGCAGGGCAAAATGGAAACGATGCAGGGGACTGTCGATGCGATGAAGGTGAGCGTCGAGGCGCTTGACAAGAAGACGGCCGACATCATTTCTCTTGGTAAATATATCAAGGTAGATACTACCCCGATCAGCGGTTTGAACGGGCCTCATATTCTGATCACCGGCGCCAATGTCCATGTCCGGAGCGGCTCCGGGTCCACCGACAATAGCGCCGCACCCTTCACAGGACTCGGGAACCTCATTATCGGCTATAACGAAAACACCACGCCCACGCCTACTCTTGTGCGAACCGGTTCGCATAACTTGGTTGGAGGCGGTATGAATTCCTTCAACTCAGTTGGCGGCCTGGTATTTGGTTTCCAGAACACGATCAGCGGGTCGTACGCAAGCATACTCGGTGGGAGCGTAAATACAGCAGCAGGTCCTAAATCAACCGTGTATGGCGGCGCCTCGCAAACGGCGGCAAATCTGAATTCCTACGCGCCGATTCAAGGAGCGAGACCGGCGCCGGGGCAATAATCACCTTGAGTTCTAACTCCAAGTGCAACACTTCACGCCCGGATGGGCTACGGTGTTGCCATGCGAACGAGATCCTACAGACACATGAGTGCCGAAGAACGTGAGACCTTGAGCTTGGGCCTGGCCCACG
>JBDSDL010000199.1:0-6973 GCA_039920585.1 Nitrospiraceae bacterium
TCTGTAGGTGGTATCGCCTCGTCTGTATGCGGAGAGTCTTGGTTGCGGCTGGTTGCGGAATTGCGGAAGGTTTGCAGTCTTTTGCCGTGGTCTGCATGGCTAAGTGCTTGATCTTCAGTATTGACAAGGGTTTCCTCGCAATTTGTAAACCGCAGGTTGGAGGTTCAATTCCTCTCGCCAGCTCCACACCAACCTTCGGTTGACCCGGCGGCTCATTATGGGTTTATCTGTTATGCTGTCGGATAAATATCTTCAGGAAGTCTTGCTCTTGGACCTCTAACCCAGGGACTTTGAGGGGCGTGCGTCCCTTTCGCCGGGGGCCTGCGAGATGGAGCTGGCCCTCTGCGCAGGAGCCGACGAAACAAGCTTCAAGGTCGGCCTGGCACTAGTTGCAGATCAGCCCACACTCCTTTCCTCTCCTCTCTAGTCCTTCACGCACAGTATCTCCTGGCGCATACTTTCGATACCTCCAGAAAAGTCCATTCCGAGCCAGCTCTCGATTGAGCATGCGTCCATCAGGAAACACCACATCGCCCAGTAGTCTGTGGTACGTGTTCAATGTTAATATCCACCCGTTACCCGAATGGTTGAACCGACGTAAGAGAATGGGTAACAAGCGAATTTTGGTTGGCCGTCGATTATTTCACCGACGTGGAGATATGAAGGATCAGCGTCAAGAGGGAACCGTATGAAAACGTTTCAGGTGCGACAAAGCATTCATTATGATCTGATCCTAGCTGCGGGCACGGAGCAGGAAGCGATTCTGAAGGCCGGAGGTATCCCATTGGCTCAGTGGGAAACCGAGAGTACCGAAATCACCGCTGAGTTAATCGATGAAACGGAAGAATTAGACGAATACTGACGCGCAGGATGCGGGAAGAAATAAAATGTGCCGAGAGTTTTCTGCAGACTCTCCATAAATTCTTTCCGGCACCATAAGTCATTCACCCAGTTTCAGCTAGCGCCGCTCGCCTGGGCGTATTATTCTTCATTGCGACTGGCACGCGTAAGGCAGGCTCCGCTCATGAATACCGTGGGTAGGAAGAGGAGTATGCTGGGCTGGGCAGTACGTGGACCATTCGATCCTGCTGACTTGTTAGGCGGTGAAAAGACTATCCTATCCTGTCGTGCGCCGCAGCAGAACGGTCAATGTCGGACAGGCTCCCTAACGTTCGGCTTCCGTGAGATCGTCTTGCTCTTCCAGCATTTCAAGATCCGCGTTCGCTTTGGCCTTTAGGGTTGAGGGGTGCAACCCATACTTTTTGAGCATTTTGTAGAAGTCTGCCCGATAGCGTCCGGCAAATTGGGCAGCGCGTGAGATATTGCCTCCAGTGAGTTGCAGCACATTCTTGAGATAGGTCTTCTCAAACTCTTCCTTCGCTTCGGTCAACGGCTTAAGTGACGCATCCGGAGATATGCTCATGGAGGGCAAAAGGTCCGGCGTAATCATGTTTTGGCGCGTCATGACCGCGGCCTTTTCAACGACATTCTCCAATTCGCGGACATTTCCGGGCCAGGGATGTGTAACCAGCCGGTTGAGGGCGGCCGGTGTAAAGCCACGCAACGTTTTATTCGCCCGTTTTGCACTCGCGGTCAGGAAGTGTTGAGCCAACAAGGGAATATCATCTCGACGGTCACGAAGCGGCGGAATAAACAACGGGACGACGGAGATGCGGTAGTACAGATCGTTCCGGAATGACCCGTTCTTGACCGCTTCACCGAGGTCTTTATTGGTTGCGGCGATAATTCGCACATCGATCTTGGTTGAAAGCTCAGAGCCCACCTCGCGGACCTCCCGTTCCTGCACGGCACGCAACAGCTTGACCTGCATCGAGAGGGGCATTTCGCCGATCTCGTCGAGAAAGAGCGTGCCACCGTTGGCGCTTTGAAACAGGCCTCGCTTAGCGCCATGGGCGCTGGTAAACGCGCCTCGCACATGTCCGAAGAGTTCTGACTCGAAGAGCATCTCTGGAATGGCCGCGCAATTTAGGGCGACAAACGGCCCTTTGCTGCGTCGGCTGTTTGAATGGGTGACGCGTGCGAACACTTCTTTACCGGTTCCGGTTTCCCCAAAGAGAAGAATGGTTGCATCGGAGTCTGCCACTTGTACAACTTGCTGAAGTAAGCGCTGCATCGCAGGGCTCCGCGCGACGATGTTTTCCATGCCGTACAATTCGTTCACGAGAGACTTGAGCCGCTGGATTTCTCCTCTCATTCGCTGCGGAGAGAGGCCATCTTCGATCTTGGCCTTAAGTTCCTTGTCATCGAACGGTTTAGTCAGATATCCGAAGGCCCCCCGCTGCATAGCTTCCACGGCATTGGGAATGCTGCCATGGGCCGTTAGGATGATGACCGGAAGACCTGGGTGAATCCGAAGCAGTTCCTCTGTGACGTCTAATCCATCCTCGCTGCCCAGGCGAAGGTCGGTAATGGCAAGATCGAACCGGTCTTTCTTGGCTGCGGCGAGGGCTTCACGCCCGGTGGTGCAGCCTGTAACGGCAAAACCCATAGCAGTCAACCGCATTTTCACAAGATGTAACAGTCCCTCTTCATCGTCGACTACCAGAATATGTTCTTTGTCCATGAAACTCCTTCTACGGTGTCGTCGGTTCCGTCGCAGTCGGAGGCGGTATAACCGTCGATGGGGGGCGAACAGGACGAACCTTATCTCGCATTTCCTGGTCGATACGTTTCAATGCCTCCAATTGGCTCATCAATTCCTCTATTTTCTTATCTCGATCCATCAGTTGCTTTTGTAGGGACAGCACGGTGCCTGTATCGGTTGAAACTTTTGCGGTCTCTTTCTTGCCGTTGACCGAGTCCATCTTTCGTTCACGCTCGGCTAATTCCCGCTGGAGGTCTTCCAGGGATTCGGAGTCGGCCTCCTTCTTGGCCCGCAATTGCTGGACGGTTAGCTCTCTGTCAAGCAAGTCTCGCACCAGCCGATTTGAAGCCTGAGCAAGGATCGCTTGGCCTTCCGAAATGGCCGGGGCTGCCATGACCGATTGGAACCAGGAGTGCTCAACAGGAGCGGCATGACGCTCAAGCAGCTCGACCCAGAGCTTGCTGGAGACTGCCAGTTGGCTCTTGGGAGCCACGGCGATCACTTTCCCGAAGTACTTGGAGGCGCTATCGCGACTTTCGTAGAGCCCCAACAGGGCACGGATAAAGTAGACATGGTCGCAAGAATTACGCTCGGCACATTTCAGGGCCAGCGCATCCTGTTTTCTTGTCAAGGCATGGAGAGATTTTGGCTCTCCCTGGTCTACCGTGAAGTAGGGCTGTGAAAATTGCGGGGCAGGCGACCAGGCCGCACACCCAGCGAGGAGTAGGCAGGGTAAGACTCCGGATATAAGGCCTCTGTGGACAGCCGTCATGCCGTTTCTCCTGATTTCGTGAGGCGTAGGATAAACCGTACTGTCGTTCCCTTCTTGGCTTCGCTTTCGATCCAAATTCTCCCTCCGTGCGCTTCGACCACTTTTTTTGCCAGCGCCAGCCCGAGGCCGCTCCCCGGTGTCGCATGTTTAGTCTTTGTGCTTCCTTGGTAAAAGCGTTCAAAAATATAGGGTAGATCCTCGGCCTGAATGCCGGGGCCTCCATCGGCCACGCTCACCTCAAGAATTCCCGCATTCTGGTCCGGCTTCATAAAGACCTTTACAATGCCCCCTTCCGAGCTGAATTTCAAGGCGTTTGAAAGCAAATTGTCGAGTACTTGTTCAATTCGAAGCGCATCCGCCTTGACCCACACACGCTGGGCAGGCGCTTCCAACGACAGCTGCACATGCTTGGCATCGGCGAGCAGCTGGACTTTGTTAATCGACATATCTGTAATACGTTTGAGGTCTGTCGGAACGATTCGATACTCCATCATCCCGGCATCCATTTTGGAGAGATCCAGAATGGTGGAGATGAGCGTGATCAATCTTCGGCTGCTGTCTGCCATAATACGCAAGGTCGTGCGTTGTTCTTGTGACAAGGGGCCGGGAATTTCATCCAACAGCAGATGGGTACCCTCTTGGATGGAGGCCATGGGCGTGCGCAATTCATGGGAGACATGGGCGAGAAACTCCCCCTTCATATCGTCCAATTCTTGGAGTTTTTTGCCCATCCAATTGACCGCGTCGACAAGGTCTCGCAATTCGCTGGGGGCGCGAATATTCAGCGACGCGCGGAAATTACCCTGGCCGATCTCTTTGATATGTGTCTGTAGTTGGCGAAGCGGTCGCAGGACCGTGTAGCTGGCAAAACCGGCGAGCGCGATGCCGAATACGAGCGCCAGTAATACCAGTTGCTCCGTCACCGCTTCGGCTTGCGCCGAGCTTTCCCGTGACTGGCTGACGCCGACACTGATGCCCGTCTCGTGAAGATCGATAAACTGTTGGAGCGTGGTGCTAATTCGCTCCATCAAGGCGTCTCGGCGACCTTCATAGCCCACCGATGAGGACGCTGGAGACGACCGGCCTTTCTCCAATTCAGAGTGGAGAGTCATGAGACGTTCTTGCTGCAACCGCTTGATATCTTCGAGTAGTTGTATCCCTTGGGGGGTGAGTTCCTGTGTTTGGAGGGTCTGGAGCCCGCGATGGAACTCATCAACCTCTTCATCGAAATGCTCTAAGAACGTCGCATCCCGCACGGCCAGATATTTCTTTTCACTATTGAGTTGGGCATAGAGCACGGTGTGCAGATGTTTGGCCGATTCGATTGCTGGGTAGTGGCGAGTGGCCATATTGGCACTCAACGCAGTCAACTGACGCAGTTGAAACAAGGCATACAGATTCACCCCTGCCATCACCACGATGATGATGAGGGAGGTCAGAACGATTCGCCAGAAGATAGATAAGCGCACGAGCGAAGCTCTTTCTCAGCCTTGAGAATCACAGATATCTGTAGAGGTTGTAGGTAATTCCATACACTATTTCTCCTTATCACTCAAGAGAACAGGCCAACACGCTCTCTCATGCATCGTCCGGCTTTTTATGGAACGCGATGGAGCTAGGAGGATTTGATCGGCTTCCAATCAGGAGAGGCGAAAACTCTATTCCCCCCCCACAGTACTCGTCCCTACTTGAATGGCGAGACAAATCGGCGTTGGCGACGTGACACCCCATGTAAGGAGGCAAAGAGATGGCCACGAAACAACAACATGGCCACGGCAAGTGGTGGTGTCAACAGCAGCCCCAAATACCAGCTGATTGAGGAAGGGATACCCGCATAGTCCAGCCAACCTCCAAGGATCGTGAATGGCAGCACGAGGACCTGGGAAAAATCCAAACCTGCTCCCCTCCCCACTCGGCTGGAGAGAGAAAAAAACGATTGCAGTCCCGTGGGCGAGAGGACAATGGGGATCAGGATCAACGCAAACGGAAGAAACCATTCAATCCAATTCTCAAGAACGAACTCGTATGAGGTCTTCAATACCTCGAGCGGGGAACCATGTCGAACTTGATAGATAATTTCCGGTGCTGGATTCAACAGGAGAAAAATTAGCAGGAATACTGCGTACGATAGGAGTTGCCCATACGGGTTCGTCTGCATACTGAGGTCGAGAGCCATGAGCGGCAGCCATAGGATGAACCCAATGCCGATGACATCCCAAAAGTAGTGCCCGACGCTGCCAAGAATATCGTGAAACGTGATGGCCCTTGTATGGCTAATCGATTGCTCGATGAGGCTCAGGGTCGCGCCAACCAGAAGCGCATTCACCGCACCGAGCAGAAAGCCGCCGACCAAGCCGAGCGGCGAGGCAATCTGGGTGGCGAACACCAGCAGGAACCCAAATCCCACCACGGCCACGATCGTCACCCAACCGCGAACGAGGGATTCTCCTGTTTTTCGGAAGGCGCTCCGATACAGTGTGAGTGTTTCAGTGAGAATACGCGACATGAGAGACAATAGTCTGCCGGAACTTCTCGGGTCAAGCCGCGTCGCGGCGGTTGACTTACCATATCCTATGATTATGTAAATGCCGTAGCGCACACTGATGAGCGGAGAGGAGAGACCTTCATGGACATG
The DNA here is from genome assembly GCA_039920585.1 of Nitrospiraceae bacterium. GTDB lineage: Bacteria > Nitrospirota > Nitrospiria > Nitrospirales > Nitrospiraceae > Palsa-1315. The sequence continues at coordinate 6,013 of JBDSDL010000199.1, forward strand.
AACCGTATGACGATCAAGCTACAAGAGGCGCTCCAGACCGCGTCGTCCCATGCCGCGAGGCGAAGTCATCAGGGGATAGATGTAGAGCACCTCCTGCTTGCGTTCGTGGAACAGGATGGAGGTCTCGCCTCCTCACTCCTTGAGCAGGCAGGGTTGTCTGTCCCCTCCGTTCGCCAGGCGCTGGAGCAGGCACTCGCGAAGTTGCCTCAAGTACAGGGCGCCGGGGCAAGCCCAGGACAACTCCATGTCGCATCGCGGCTCAGCCACGTCTTGGCCAAAGCCGAAGACGAACAACGAGCGTTGAAAGACGACTATCTCAGCGTCGAACATGTCGTCCTCGCCATGGTCCAAGAAGGGGGCGTCTTCAAGAAACTCGGCCTGACGAAGGAACGGCTCTTGGGCGCGCTGCAACAAATACGAGGGTCCCAACGTGTCACCAGTCAGGACCCGGAAGGCACCTACCAGTCTTTGGAGAAATATGGCCGAGACCTGACCCGATTAGCCGGGCAAGGAAAATTGGATCCCGTCATTGGGCGCGACGAGGAAATTCGTCGCGTCGTACAAATTCTCTCACGACGAACCAAGAACAACCCGGTGCTCATCGGCGAACCCGGCGTCGGAAAAACCGCCATCGTCGAAGGGCTTGCCATTCGCATTATCAAGGGGGATGTGCCTGAAGGACTGAAGAAAAAGCGCGTCATCACCCTAGACATGGGATCGTTGGTGGCCGGTGCGAAGTTTCGCGGCGAGTTCGAAGAACGATTGAAGGCGGTCCTCAAAGAGGTGCAGACGGCAGAGGGGCAAGTCTTGCTCTTCATCGATGAGCTGCATACGGTCGTGGGAGCGGGCGCGGCGGAAGGGGCAATGGACGCCGCCAATCTGCTCAAGCCCATGCTGGCCCGCGGCGAATTGCATTTGATCGGCGCGACGACGCTGGATGAATATCGGAAACATATTGAGA
>JBDSDL010000200.1:0-7851 GCA_039920585.1 Nitrospiraceae bacterium
CAGCACAAGACATTATCAAGACCGTGAAGCAGGGTCTGTATGTCACCGATCTCATCGGTTTTGGCATCAACATGGTCACGGGTGATTATTCACGGGGGGCCGCTGGATTTTGGATCGAAGGGGGCGAGCTGGCTTATCCCGTGGAAGAAATCACGATTGCGGGCAACCTGAAAGACATATTTGCAGGAATCGAGATGATCGGCAACGATCTCGTGTTTCGCGGGCGCATTGCCAGTCCGACCGTGAAGATTGCAGAGATGATGGTGGCCGGAAGCTAGAAATTGATGAGTGAGGCAACTCATGGCTGAGTCAATTAGAGAAACGATGGTTCAGTATCCGAGCGACAAGGTGACGATGCGGGCCTATGTCGCAGCCCCGCAAACCAAGGAGCGACGCCCTGCGATTATCGTGATTCAGGAATGGTGGGGGCTGACCGAACACATCAAAGACGTCGCAAAACGCTATGCCGCTGAGGGGTATGTGGCGGTTGCTCCAGACTTATACTCCCGCTTGGGGAACGCCCTCACCACCGATCCTGGTGAGGCAGGCAAATTGATGAATACGCTCCAGCAGGAAGATGGACTCAAGGATCTCAACGCCACCGTTGCCTATCTGAAGTCTGTTCCTGAAGTCGACGCCACCAGAATTGGGGTGACCGGATTCTGCATGGGTGGATCCTATGCGCTCATGCTGCCTTGTGTGAACAAAGATATCAAAGCAGCCGTGCCGTTCTATGGTCAAGTGCCGAATCCGGACGCGCCGCTTCAACAGCTGTCGGCTCCTGTGCTGTACCTCTATGGAGAGGATGATGGTTGGATTACTAAGGCGGACGTTCAACGGCTTGCGGCAGGCTTCAAGAAATATCAAAAGTCCGGCGAGATCAAAACCTATCCTGGCGCGCCTCATGCATTTTTTCGAGATACAGATAAGACTGTGTATCGTCCTGAGGCAGCACAAGACGCCTGGGTTCGCGCCACAGCATTTTTCAAACAGCACCTGAGATCGTCGTAAGAGGAGTCAACAGCTTTATGCCGCTTGATGTCGAAATCGGAAAGACCATGCTCCAGTTGATTACCTCGCGATACGACGACCGTCATTGGCGCAAGAAGATTGAGAAGACCTTGGGGCTTCCGCAATCCGGTGTCGGAGATCCTGCGCAACAGCAGATTTTCATGTATCTCAAGATCGGGCTCAAGGGCTACAAATCACGTCGGGCCGATCCTGATTCATGGATTATCGGAGGGTACGCGACGAAGGAAGTCATCGACCGAGCCAAGTTTCAACCTCAGCTAGTCGGTCAAACCGTGACGAAGGACGATGTTGCATTTCTCGGGAGTGATCCGGGGAAGGAGATCGACGAAGCCTGGTGGGATGAGATGCTTGTGTCTTGGTTCGATGCGCCGGAAGAAGAAAAGCCTGCCGAAGAAGAAGGTGGTGAGGCCACCGATTCAGACTCTCCGTCCACGATCAAAGCAAAAGCATAGAATCGCCGCCCGGGAGGATGCGCGCCGCCGCAAAACCTCCTGAATCACCCAACTACGCCTGGTGCGCTCTCAGCCTGTAAACTCGCCGAGCCTCGAACAGTACAGGCTTTGCCGTTGCGACTGCAGAGCAACGGTCGCACGCTGCGGCAAGTTGTGTCCCGATTCATCCGGTCATCGGCGGCAACGATCCTCCCGAGCGACTTAAAGGATAGGAAGAAGAAGCAGCGCTGATGCACGCGTCAGCAGGCGCGATCGTCATCGGGGAGAAGAGGTCTGAGTTCAGTCTCAGAGGCAGGTTATTCAAAATGGTCTTCAGCGCAGAGAAGACGTAGCAGAAGGCTATCTGTGACGATATCACGACTTTTGTGCACAGGTGGAGCAGCAAGTTGATTCTGTTCAACTAGAGCATCGACCACTCCCAGCAAAGCATAGACTCTGTAATGGTTAGTTTGATTCCGAGCCCAGGTCAGAGCATCCGTTGGTCCTCGCACAAATGTTTTGTCCTTCCCAAGATCAGTCAAAGAAATGTGATGAGAGAAATGTGCGGGTTATGACCCGAATAGATCCATCTGGGTCGGCTGTGGCAGTTCGAATCCAGAAACTCTTTCAGTTTTTTGAAGTCCTCGCGAAACGGTTCGAGCATGCGCCTTGGTGCAGGGCGGCGGCTGGATGCAGCAAGGGGAAGAGGACAAAGTCTTTCAAGTAGAACGCCTGGCCGCGAACCTTTGTAATTCCCACCTTTCGTTCCAGTAATGTTTGCGTGGCCCAATTTCCTAACGCGCAGACCAGTTTTGGACGGTTCATGGCGATCTGTTGCATTTAAAATGGTTTATACGTTTCGACTTCATCAAGTTCCGGATCGCGGTTGTTCGGGGGCGGCACTTGATGACGTTCGCGCTGTAGATATCGCTGCGTGCGGGAACACGGGTGGAGTCATTGTGAGGTGACCCCACCTCCCCCCCCGTGGTAAGCTTCTCCCCATGGAGGTGCCTATGGATGCTCGATACATGAGCCGTGACCCCGAGGTCATGAGTGGCACGTTGTGTTTCAAAGGCACACGTGTCCCTGTGCAAAACCTTTTCGACTATCTTGAAGGAACCTCCTCGCTTGAGGAGTTCTTGCAAGACTTTCCCTCTGTGTCTAGAGAAGCTGCCGTAGCCGTTATCGAGGGCGCAAAGAGCAGGCTGTTTGCAGATGCGATTGCTTCTTGACGAGTCTGTCCCGGTTCGCCTTCGGCGGTCTTTGCCGAGTCACTTGCCCGCATTATTCATGACGGTTCGTCGAGAAATCGCGCAGTCGCCACGCGAGACAGGCGCGCAGAGCCGCGCGGGAGTGAGGCATACTTGAAACAGTATGTTGATCGACCAAGCGGCGAGCTCGCCTGCCTGGACGCCGGCCACCGCGCCCAGGCTTGTTGCAGCGGCGAATCCACGATTACAGCAGAAGCGCTCATGAATAATGCGGGCTATGTCAAAACCGTAGTCGAAATGGGCTGGGGAGGGGTAAAGAACGGCGCTCTCTTGGCTCTTGCGGCGAAGGAATTTGACGCAGTTTTCACTGTCGACAAGAACCTTCCTTACCAGCAGAACGTGGCACACCTCCCGGTAGCAGTCATCGTATTGGAAGCCTATTCCAACGAACTCGGAGCACTATTGCCACTCGTTCACAACCTGGATCAAGCACTTGGCAGTCTGCAGCCCCGTACTTTTATACGGGTTGGGGCATAACCCGGCATGGGGAGAACAAAGGGGAGGCATTCTGAATTTTCTTGGGTGACCGCTTGGATTTCATCTTTGATAGGGAAGAAGGAAGAACAGTACATATGAGCCAGATCAGAGTTTTTAGAATGATCGCGTTAGCTGAAGGCAGCTCATTTCTCACCTTGCTATTCATTGCGATGCCGATGAAATACTTCATGGAGATGCCAGAGGTTGTGAGGGTCGTGGGTTCAATACACGGAGGATTATTTGTGCTCTATGTCGGCTTATTGGCCGTGATACATTTTAGACAACGATGGTCTGTCATTTTTTCGCTCTACGCATTCGTTGCGTCTATTATTCCGTTTGGAACATTCATGCTGGACAAGCAACTTCGTAAGAAGGAAGTATTAATCAAAGTAGGTGAAGTCATCGCTTGACCTTGCACTGCACCATCGACGCGGCAGAGTTTCATGCCCAAGCCCTCTCAAGAAACCTGTCCAGTCGGTCTCGGCATGAAGATTCGTCTGTTGGTCATTGACACAGGCAGTGGGTGGGAGAGGCGCTTTGGTATCCCGTGCAACGATGGCGCGTTATGAACGCGGAGCCTTGAAGAAGAGAGATACAACGTCACCCATGGCCCCGTCTCATCTCAATATCCGCTAAGGCCAAGTTCACGTGGGTCGTGGTGGACATCGGTTTAGTTTTTTCAGTAAGGTTGGCATCGAAGTGTTGAGTTGAACGGGCTGACGACAAGCCTGTCGGGTCAGCTCGGGCGATGTGCCCATCTTTTAACTAAAAGGATGGCCAAAATGAGCAATAAAACACTCTATGAATGTCTCGGAGGCTATGACGCGCGTGAGGCACGACCCATGTCCTCCACGTGATATAGATGGATACGCTCAACTATGGCGGTTGTGGCGTACAGAGTCTGGCGGATCGGCTTCCAGGCGGCTTGGAGGGGGAGTGTTAGGACAGACGAGATGCGGCGTAAGGCACATTAAGAGTGTTGAGATTGCCACGGCAAGTTGTTGTAGCTCAACAGAGTAGTTCTTTTGCGCACTTGCTCGTCATAGGCGATCGCGAAGCAGTCTATACCTGAGATGCAGAAATGATTGGAACGTCGAATCGTAGTTAGCGCCGACCACTCTTTTTGCATTACCTTCACGACCGCCGCAGCCTACCGACCTGACGAGGAGCGAATCTCCATGCCTCAGGGCACGGCCCCATCATTTGCGACCATGCCGCGCGACTTCACAGCCGGTCTGGTCGTCTTCCTCGTCGCGCTGCCGTTGTGTCTGGGCGTGGCGTTGGCGTCCGGTGCTCCGCTGTTATCCGGCGTGTTATCCGGGATCGTGGGCGGCATTCTGGTGGGGGCGTTGAGCGGATCGCATACCAGCGTCAGTGGCCCCGCCGCCGGTATGACAGCGATCGTCGCAGCCCAGATCGTGATCTTGGGATCGTTCCCGGCGTTTCTGCTGTCGGTGGTTCTCGCAGGGCTGATTCAGATAGGCTTGGGATTCGCGCAGGCCGGGTTCGTCGCCGCCTTTATCCCGTCCAGCGTGATCAAGGGCCTGTTGGCCGCAATCGGCGTGATCTTGATTCTGAAACAAATCCCCCACATCTTCGGCCACGACCGCGACCCCGAAGAGGACATGGCCTTCCAACAGCCGGATCACGAGAACACGTTTTCCGAGCTTGTCCGAACGATGGAGAACATCCACCCGGGGGCGAGCGTGATCGGCATTGTATCGATCGCGGTCCTGCTTGCCTGGGGCGCGTGGAAGCCGTTGAAGAATTCAGGCGTTCCCGCTCCCTTGATCGTCGTGCTGCTGGGTGTCGGAATAAGCTGGTTGTTTCGGCAACTGGGCGGAAACTGGATCATCGAGCCGAGTCACCTTGTGCAGGTACCCGTGGCGGACACCCTAACGGGTTTCCTCGGGTTTCTGCAGTGGCCCGACTTCTCGCAGTGGTCGAACCAGGCTGTGTATATCGCCGCCGTGACGATCGCCGTCGTGGCGTCACTAGAGACGATGCTGAGCCTGGAAGCGGTCGATAAGCTCGACCCGGAACAGCGCACCTCTCCCCCAAGCCGAGAACTGGTGGCCCAAGGCTTCGGAAACGTGGTAGCCGGGTTAATCGGCGGACTCCCGATGACGTCGGTCATCGTCCGTAGCTCCGTGAACGTCAACGCCGGGGGCAAGACGAAACTCGCGGCGATTACTCACGGGATCTTCCTGCTGGTCAGTGTCATGTTCTTACCCGTGTGGTTGAACGCAATCCCATTGTCCTGTCTGGCAGCAATCCTATTGGTCACGGGAGTCAAACTGGTCAGCCCGGCGTTGGTGAAACAGATGTGGAGCGAGGGGCGGTATCAGTATATTCCCTTCGCGGTGACGATTGCGGCCATCGTCCTAACCGACCTACTGATAGGGGTTCTAATCGGCCTGGCGGTGAGCATTAGCTTCATCCTTCATAGCAACATGCGCCGCCCGATCCGCCGCTTCGTGGAGAAACATCTGGGCGGCGACGTGGTGCACATCGAACTGGCCAACCAGGAGAGCTTCCTAAACCGCGCCGCCTTGTCTAAAGTTTTGGCCGAGGTTTCTCGCAGTGGGCATGTCTTGCTGGACGCGCAGAACACAGACTACATCGACCCGGACGTGCTTGGCCTCATTCGAGATTTCAAAGAACAAACGGGGCCGGCCCGTGGCGTGGAGGTGAGCCTGCTCGGGTTTCGCAGCAGTTACCAACTCCTGGACCAGATTCAGTATGTGGACTACTCGACCCGTGAGATCCAAGATGCACTCACCCCGCAGCAGGTTTTGCAAATCCTGAAGGACGGCCATGAGCGGTTCCGCACCGGCCAGCGTCTGACCCGCGATCTCGGACGCCAGGTCCGCGCCACAGCCGACGGGCAGCACCCCCTGGCCGTCGTCCTCAGCTGCATCGACTCCCGTGCGCCCGTAGAATTGATCTTCGACTTGGGCGTGGGCGATATCTTCAGCGTCCGGATCGCCGGCAATGTCACGAGCCGGAAGATCCTCGGCAGCGCAGAATACGGGTGTGCCGTGGCCGGGGCGAAGCTGATACTTGTGATGGGCCACACCCGGTGCGGCGCCGTGACGGCTGCGGTCAACCTGATCTGCTCGACCAGGACGGCCGCCGAGACCACGGGTTGCCAACACCTCGATTACATCGTCAACGACATCCAACAATCTACTGACCAGGCCTCTTGCCGTGGTATCGAAGCACGACCGGCGGATGAGAAGGAATCATTGGTCAACGCGGTGGCTCGCCGCAACGTATCGCAAGTTGTTGAGCGGATGTGCAGGGAGAGTCGCACGCTGGACGGTCTTGTCCGGGAGCAGCGGATCGCAATCGTTGGCGCGATGTACGATGTCGTCACAGGGGAGATCGAGTTTCTGGCAGAGGACGAAATGAATCGCAGGGCGTCTCTGGACCCGGTTTGATCGTACGGGTGTGGAAGATGGAGGGTCGAGGTAGCTTGCGTCAGAGGAGCGGTGGGACAGACACGCCGCAGATGGCGAAGATTGTCCCCTGGGCTCTGTACACGGTCCCGCTGCGCGCTCAGCGATTTTGCGGCGGACAGTCATGAATAGTATGGGCTATCGGCAGATTTTTCCGTCGAAGTACTTGCAGCTGGTCTCACCTGACTTCACTTTCCAGGTCTTCAGTAGAGGTAGTTGCTCGTTCCCTCTCATCTCGACGACGAAATCCACGAGGCCTGACACCGGGAGTTTCTCGATGTGAGGTTTGGCCGCGTCCGGAGCATCAATCCAGAATACGGACCCGAACGTGGAAATCAAGACTCGGTGGTTTTCCGTATCGACTTGAATGACGGGACTGTAGAAACTTTTGTCCTCGGCGAAGCTAGGGGACGCGAGTAGCCTGAGGAAGAAAAAACTGAAAAAGACGGAGAGAAGAGTTGTACGCATGTATGACATGACGAGCCCTCTTTCTTGTAAAGGAAATTAGGCGGGCATTATCGCATTGAGGCCAAGGGGAAACAATTCAGAAAGTTCCTCGCCGTGGTGGCCTTCTGAATGTCGTTTGCAGGCTGTGGAATAACAGTGTTGGTACGCGAGAACTTCGAAGGCCAGTATGCATATACAACGAGAGTAATCTCCCGCAGGATGCTCAAAAAGGCCGTTCAGCGCGGCCGCAGCGAGCGAGGAGGCGAGGCGTACCCTCGCGGTACGTTGAGTCTCTGAGCGATGCGAGAACAAAGCTGGTGGCCTTTTTCAGCATCCTGCTAGATCGTGGTTGTGATGTGGGCCTGCGTGACACTCCCGCCCTTGATCCAGTATCCGCGAATATCCGGTTTGGACTTCTCCATAAGGGAGATGAGCAGATAGGCGGGGATGGGCAGGTTGATCTTTGGCCAGATTTCTTCGTAGTCGGTGGCAATTTTGATATCGGTGATGGAGGGACGAGCGGGGTCGTGGGGATGGGAGTGGTAGACCACTTGCAGGTCGAGCCCTTTGCTTCGAATATCTTTCTTCGCAACGGAAAAGTCTTGCATATCCATCACGAAGGCGATCTCGGCTCGTTCGACCGGCGACAGTCGTTCCAAGTGCGCAGCCTTTGCCGGGTCAAAGGAAGACAATTTCTCGGCTCCTTCGAGTGCCACGATATTTGTGATCCGA
>JBDSDL010000201.1:0-51227 GCA_039920585.1 Nitrospiraceae bacterium
TGGGGGCTGACCGATCCCTGGAATGTCGGCACAGCTGGAGGGATCCTCCTCGGGCTCTGCGCGCTCTCGATATGGCAAGCCAGTTCGTGGTCGATCGGCTTCTTGTTTATCGGGGCGATGGCTCTCGCCATCACGGTCCTTTTTGTCTGTGCGCGGGTGTTTGTGCAAGGGCTGGCCTGGGTGCCGCTGCCTCGCGTCCTGAGCCTTCGCTATGCTCTGGGTAATGTCGTACGACCCGGAAGCCAGGCGACGGGGATCATGGTCGCCATCGGCATCGGCGTGATGGCGATTGTCACGGTGTCGCTGGTGGAACAGGCGTTGCTCCAACAAATACAGGAGAATCGGCCGGCGGATGCCCCGACCTTTTTCTTTATCGACATCCAGCCAGACCAAGCGAAGGGGTTCGTGTCGTTAATCGATCGACAAACCGGCCATGCGCGTCCGGAGCTCATGCCGCTGGTGCGTTCACGGCTCCATGCGGTCAATGGACATGTTGTCACGGTGGAAGAAGGAGTGGAGAAGGACGACAAGCGTACGGAGGGAAAAGAGGCGCGTGGGAAACAGTGGTATTTCACCCGTGAGTATGTCCTGACATTTCTCGACCAACTACCGAAAGACAATACGTTGGTTAAAGGAGAATGGTGGAAACCCGGGCAGGTCTTCTCGACCCCGCAGGTATCTGTGGAAGAAGATGCTGCCACGCATTTAGGCCTCTCGGTCGGCTCGACCGTGGAGTTCGATATTCAGGGGGCCACGGTGTCGGCAGAGGTGAGCAGTATCCGCAAAGTCGAGTGGGGAAATTTCTCGACGAATTTCTACATGATCTTGTCCCCAGGTTCAATTGAAGGGGCGCCCTTTACGTATGTGGCCACGGTACGGGTCTCGCCACAGGAAGAGTTGCCGTTGCAGCAGGCGGTCGTGGCCTCATTTCCGAACATCAGCGCCATTCATATCGGCGACGTGCTCGATGGGTTTGCGCGGGTGCTCGATCGTCTTTCGCTGGCGATCAGAGCGGTGGCCTTATTCTGTGTTGTGGCCGGAGGGCTGGTCATGGCGGCGGCACTCGCAGCGACCCGCTACCGGCGTCTCTACGAGTCGGTCATTCTGAAATCGCTCGGCGCGACCCGCAGCTTGATTGCGCGCGCCTTTGCCATGGAGTATGTCCTGCTGGGCGCCGTCGCCGGGTTGATCGGACTGACCCTCGGGACTATCTTGTCATGGATCCTAGTGCGGTATGTGTTCGACCTTCCGTGGAGCATACACCCACAGGTGCTCGGCATCGGCCTCCTCCTGACGATGTTGCTGACGCTGATCGTGGGTTTTGCCAGCACTTACCGAATTCTCGGCCAGAGGCCACTGGCCGTGCTCCGGCACGAGTAAAAGATGCAACCGGCCTGGTTGCTGAGGGAGGAATGAAGTGGTGAGAAGCTCCTAACTGGGGCAGCCACGCTTTCAGGCTGGGCCGCTGCCTCAGCGATCTATCGGAATCTATCCAGGTACGTGCGCAAGGCGAGGCTGTCTCGCTCTTGGACCGTGACGGCAATCCTCAGGTGTTCAAGATATTGATCCAACGTTTTCCCGCCGAGATCGATCTTCCGCGTTGTGAAAAAGTTACGCACGTCTCGTTCGAGTTCAGGTGTGGCAAGGCTGACGATCCCACCGCACATACGGCGCAGCCCTTGCTTGGGGAACAATTGGTCCATCTTCTCCCAGTTCGTTTTCAAAAAAGTCCACGCCAATTCCCTGCCATACACATTGCCCAGAATAGCGCTGACGAGAAACGGCGCGTCTTGTGATCGGATTTCTCCGCTGATGGTGCGGGCAAGTGTACGTTCGAGCAGTGCCTTGGGTTGGAATGATGCGAGCGAAAAAAGATAGCGCCGTTCTTCTTGCGGTGTAGCGGCGGTGCGGAACTTTTCATTGAATTCGTCGTACCGGGTTGCATCACCCGTGTGCGCGAGGATCGCGACGAGTGCGGGCACAATATTGGGGTCAACGGCTGCCGGATCGTTGCGGTATGTCCGGTACATCTCGACTGCGCGTCGTTGGATGGCTGGATCATTGCCGAGCTTTCCCTGTGCGCCGATCAGTTCACCTCGTAATTGCTTCGTTCCTTCGCTCTCACCGCTTCGGGGAACCCAGCCTAACGCGGCAACGGCTGGACCGACCCGACCGCGTACGAACACTTCAAGCGCCGGCCGATCTTCTTCGGTGATGATCCGGTTCAAGAAGGAGAAGGAGTCGAGTAGCACAGCCCAAACATTCTTGTCCTGCTCCGTGGTGAAGCGGGCTGTCAGGTCGAGATAGTCCGTGAGGGGCATAAGGCCGGCGATGGTGGTGGCCCAGGCGTCGTTGATGAGGTTGAACCGCTCGGTGGCGGCGAGGCGGTCGATGCCGACGTTCAGGAGCCGATCCAGTAGATCTGGCGCATAACGCACCCGATAGAAGCCATGGCCTCCCGCGTTCAATAGAATTGACTCCCAATCGTGAGGGAGTGGGACTGTCGTGTCCTTCTCTGTCAACAGCATGCGCGAGGTGTTGGTCTTGCCGGCAGCGGTGACTCGCATCTGGAGTGGAATCTGCCATGTGTCGGGTGAGGGGTAAGGGGTAAGGGGTAAGGGGTTGGGCAGGTATGTGAAGCGCTGTTGAGTTAAAACGAGTTTTAAGCCTTCCCGCAGTTCAGCGGTGATCAACGGATACCCTGGCTGGAAAATCCATCCGTTCATGAGTTCAGGCACCGGCTGCTTGGCGATCTTCCCCAGTGACACCCAGAGATCATTCGTGTCTGCGTTCCCATAAGCATGTGCGTGCAAATAGTCGCGGACACCGTCTCGGAAGACCGTCGGACCGATGTGCTGCTCCAGCATCCGGAGCACCGATGCGCCCTTTTCGTACGTCAGGACATCGAACATCGCGTCGGCGTCCTTGGGCGCTTGCACCGGATATTCGATCGGTCTGGTACTGTGCAGTCCGTCTACGGAAAAGGCTGCGGCGCGTGAGCTACCAAAGCTGTCCCATCGTTTCCATTCCGGTTTCCAGGCGTCAACGGCCAGCATTTCCATGAAGGTGGCGAAGGCTTCGTTCAGCCAGAGCCCGTTCCACCAGGACATGGTGACTAAATCACCGAACCACATGTGCGCGTTTTCATGCGCGACCACATCGGCCACGCGTTCCAGATCGCCGTGCGTGGCGCTCTGCCGATCGACCAGCAAGGCGGTTTCACGGTAGGTAATGGCGCCCAAATTTTCCATGGCGCCTGAGGCAAAGTCTGGAATGGCGAGCAGGTCCAGCTTGTCACCGGGATACGGAATGCCGTAGTAGTCTTCGAAAAACTTCAGCGAAGCCACTGCGATCTCGTGGCCAAACGGCGTGAGCGGTTGCTTGCCTGGAATGGTCCAGAGCCGCAGGGGCGTCTTCCCGACAAATTGCGGTGCGGTGGCTTCGATCTTCCCGACGATAAACGCGACAAGATACGTCGACATCTTGATGCTGTCGGCGAAGCGCACGGCTTTCTTGCCGGCCTCGATGGACTCCGATGCGATGGAGGTATTCGATACAGCGGTCAGGCCGGGATCGATAACTAGGGTTGTGGCAAACACCGCTTTGAAATCCGGTTCATCCCAACAGGGAAAGGCCCGCCGTGCATCGGTGGCTTCAAATTGTGTCGCGGCCATCGTGTGCGTGACGCCGGCCGTGTCCTTATAGGTGCTGCGGTAGAATCCGCGCAGCTGGTCATTCAATTTCCCCTGAAAAGTCAGATGCAGCCGCCACTCTCCGGGTGTGATGGACTGAGGAAAGGTCAGGTGACAACGTTGCGTGGCGTCTTCTAGCTTAACCGTGACTTCCAGTCTAGTACTTGATGCCCCTTCCAGAGTGGCGGATGAGATCGCCAGATCGACAGCATTCAGGATGATGGTGCTCGTTGCCTGCGTGACCGTGATTACGATGGTTTCCCTGCCTGCGAATGTGGCGGTGGCGAGATCTGGTTCGAGCCGGAGATCGTATCGATGCGGAATAATGTGTCTGGGCAATCGATAGGGGTCAACGTTGCCGAGAGTGTCATCAAGATTCATCTCTTCACCTTTCGGTCGTATAGTCGAGGTTGCGGCGCCAGCCGGTGCGAGCGCTGAGAGAAGTGTCTGTGCTACAGGAAGGATTAATAGAAATCCTGCCTGTTGGGCCACGATCGTGAGCGCATGGCGCCTGCTGATGGGCGCACTCATGTCCTCTGGATATGTTGGGTTTGGACGCCCTGAGGTGTCCCGACGATCAAGACGTCCGTTCGGTTGACGAAGAGTCCAGTTTCCACGATCCCAGGAACGTGGTTCAGCGCGATTTCTAAGTCCCGCGGCTGGTCAATGCGGTCAATATGGACATCCACGATCATGTTACCGGCCTCGGTTTTGAATGGGGTACCGTTTCGCTCACGGAGTACGACGCGACTCTTAGTGAGTGCTTCGATTTCGCGCGCCGTACTTCCCCAGCCGAAAGGGATCACTTCGATGGGGAGCGGGGATGATCCCCCCAGTACGGGGACTCGTTTAGTATGGTCGACCATAACGATGAACTGCTTGGCCGAGGCCGCGACAATCTTTTCCTTCAAGAGCGCGCCGCCTCCGCCTTTGATGAGATTGAAGCCTGGATCGACCTGATCCGCCCCATCGATTGCGACATCGATGACCCAGGCGTTGTCCTGGTCGATAAGTGGGATGCCCTGCTGTCTGGCCAGCTCGGCAGTCTCACGAGAGGTCGGCACGCCCTTAATCGTCAATCCGGCCTTCACCCGTTCTCCAAGTGCCAGCACCACATAGCGGGCGGTGGAGCCGGTGCCAAGCCCCACGATATAACCATCCTTCACATACTCAACGGCTGCTTTCGCCGCAAGCTCTTTGAGAGCCTCAAGATTTTCCACGTGATATTTTCCTTATCGGATCGTTCGGATTTCGCGCGGAGGCCAGCCGACTGTCAAGGAACCTACGCTCGGAGGCTGGCTTGCTGCAAGTTCAAAATTAAGAACCAGGCACCTAACGGTTGAGTTAAGCAGCCGCCGAAGACGGCCCGCTGGAACCAAGGCTTAGAAGACATTCTTCATGAGCCACTCCGCGCCCTGCATCAGTTCTTCGACCTGCTCCTTGGTAGGCTCTGCGTCCTTCTTGTGAGAACAGATGTTCCTTAGATCAGCTAGGAAACTGATCTTTCGCCAAGCGGGCGTCTCGATAACGGATGCAGCCTTTAGCGGGTCATTAAGATCAGCGATCGTGGGGTTCTTCTTGGTGATCTTTACCCCATGTACGAATGCAACTTTCTGCAGATGGCCTTCAATCACGACACCGACAAGTGCTCCTGCTGCCCGTAAACTAACCTTTGCCAATTGCCGAGCAACAGCGACCTCGCTGTCTTGAAGCTCTGCGTACAGTTCCCCTTCGATGTTTGCGAGAACTGAGTCCACTCGCTCATCAATGGCCGTTAGGATCGTGAGTTGATTGAAGAAACAGGTAAGCACTTGGGCGCGTGTGTCGAAATCCGGGTGCTGAAAGTTGTTCGGAGCCACACCTTTGAGGTAGTCCTGAATCACGTATGTGCCGTAGCCGAGAGACTTTCGTTTTGGGTCAACCTCATAGTAGCTACGGAACTCCGCATGCCGATCCGCTGCGAGAGAGGCTACAGCCTTAAGCGCCTTCGTGTACCAACGCTGATAGTCGTACTGGAACTGTTTTTCCTCTTTCTTTTGGAAATCAACGGCTAGCTTTGCGCCTTCCTCACACAAGGCATTCAGTTCTTTGTGGATAGCTTCGCGCTTGGACATATGTCTTCTAACTATGGAGCAAGCTGGTCAGGCTATCTTGACTCACGACTTTCTAGCCGGGCACTATTCTAGATTTCCTTCTGGCAGTTAGCAAGAAACAGTCAAGGGATCTGGTCCATCTGGTTAGCTCGTTCGTTTGGTTTCTCTAGTTCTTCTGACCAAACCAACGAAACAAACAAGACAAACCAAATAAACGAGATAGACAAGACAGACTAGCGACCTTCTTCAGGCTGTCGAGGGCCTGATTGCTTTTCAGGATGTGGGGCTATGGGCTAGGGCCGCGGCGACGGATGCGGCACCGAGTAGGGGGGTCTTCTGATTCATGACGACTTTGACCGGGATCGAACTCATGAGACGTGCATAGCGGCCTTTGTTGGTAAAGCCTTTCATGAACGTTCCGTCTTTCAGTTTTGCCAGCAACTTCGGTGCGATGCCGCCGCCCAGATATATGCCATTGAGCGCCATCGCTTTCAAGGCAAGATTGCCCGCTTCTGCTCCATAGATGGAGGCGAACAGGTCGAGCGCCTGCTTGGCGATGTCTGCCTGCCCCTTGAGCCCCGCTTCGGCGATCACTGCGGCTGGGTCGCCGGCTTTGATTTGTTCCGAGAGCCACGTCGGCTCGTTTTTCTTGCTGTCGCGAACATAGTCATAGATGGCATGGAGGCCAGGGCCGGACAACACACGTTCGTAACTCACGTGCAGGTAATTACTGCGCAGGTGGCGCAGCAGTTCAATTTCGTTGTCATTGTTCGGTGCGAAGTCGGAATGGCCGCCTTCCGACGGCATGGGCTGATAGCGCAAGCCGTTCCAGAAAAGGATGGATTCGCCCAGTCCTGTTCCCGCTGCGATCAGAGCAATCGCCTGGTTGTACGATGGTGGAGTGCCGGCGTTGAGGATATGGACTTCGTCCGGTCGGAGCAGCAGAATCCCGTGGGCCATGGCTTCGAGATCGTTGAGCAGCTTCACTTTCGGTATGTCGAACCGTTTCGCCAGCGTGGCGCCATCGACTACCCACGGCAGGTTGGTTGTTTGGCAACGGTTCTGAATGACAGGGCCGGCGATGCCGAAGCAGGCCGCGTCGATTTTCTGTGGTTGTTCCGGTGGGCGCTCCGGTTCCGGCTCAGCGTCGCCCTTCTCGGGTGTGAATTCGTCCATGGGCGTTGGGGGCTTCGGTGGGACGAGAAATTCAGCGAGCATGTCCTCCAGTGAGGTGTAATCAGCACTGTGGAATGACTCCAACCGGACGGGATCGACGCGGTCCTTCTTCCAGTCGAACAAGGCCAAGTGGGTTTTTGTGCCACCGATATCACCGGCAACTATCATCTTGCCCTCATGCGGTCGCCCACGGTTACTGGATCGGAAGCTCGGCTGCTGCAGCCCGGTCGAGAAACCAGATGAGCCGACCCTCCTCCGGCTGGACCAACGATGCCGGAAGCTGTCGTTCTGCCTCGATCTTCGGATCGAGGATCGCTCTGACAACTCCTGCTTTGCCGGGCCCAGCAACGAGAAACAGTATCACACTCGCCCTGTTGATCGCAGCTAGGGTCATGGTCAGTCTGTTAGGTGGATCGTTCGGAGATTGTGTTGCCGCAATCACGCGTTGATAGTCTTCTAAAATTGATGCCCCAGGAAACAGAGAAGCCGTATGCCCATCCTCGCCTAGGCCTAAAAGGACGAGGTCAAGGGATGGCTGGGCCGATGGTAAGGTTTTCGTCGCAAGACGCAGCTGCTGTTCGTACTCAGAGGCTGCCGCCTGTGGGTCGCTGGATTCCCCTGCCATGCGATAAACCTGCGAAGGCGTAATGTTTAGAGGGGTGAACAGGGTTTTATCGGCCAAGGCATAGTTACTCCGAGGGTCACCCGGAGGGACGCATCGTTCATCGCTGAAAAAAAAGATGGCCCGGGACCAATCGAAGCGATCGGCGAAGGCGGGAGAGGCCAGCGCTCTGTAGAGACTTTTCGGCGTCGTGCCGCCTGAGAGGGCGATGAGGAATCGACCCTTCGCGCGAACGGCCTCGTTGCCCACTTCCAGGACAAATGCAGCTGCCGCTTCAGCCACTGCTTGGCTGTCGCTGTGGATGCGGATGTCAGGGACTGCGGGCATTCTACTTCTTGCGGGTACGCCCGCTCTTGGTACGCCGCATAGCTGGGCGCCGAACCGGCGTGCGTGGGGATAGGGATTTCGTGAGTGCCTGAATCGTCGCGATGGGGTTCTTGCCCAGAGGCAAGACGATGGCCTGCTGTTCATGAGCGTGGAGCGCCTGGACATCACCAGCAGCTTGGGCCTGCGCGAGGGTGCGAAAGGTGAACGGTTTTCCGGGAATACTGAGATCGGGAGTCATCTGATCGACAAGTTGTAGGAATAGCCCACCCCTAGGCCCCCCCTTGTGAAGCTGGCCTGTCGAATGGAGATAGCGTGGGCCATAGCCCGCTGTCGTGGCCACCTGGTGATGAGTAACAAGCGCTTTTCGCAGCATACGAATGCCTTGTTCCATTTTTGAAGATGGTGTCGTATAGGCCAAGATGGCGACGTAGGCGCCGGGGCGACCGTGCCGTTGAAGTTGTGATGCGGCCTGTGTAGCCGTCGAGGTCACTTGTTTCGGCAATCGACCGGCGGTCTGGATCGTTGCCAGTACGCGGGCGGTGTTGTCTTTGCTTTCTTGGACGTTCGGCTGATCGAACGGGTGAATCCCCAAGAGGTGGCCTGCCAAGGCCGTAGCGACTTCCCACCGGAAAAATTCTCCTGCGAGATCGTAACGATCTTGGAGGAAGAGCGTCAGAATTGGATGGCCCTCTCGCGCGAGTTTCGCGACCTGTCGGTCGAGCGGTCTATTCTGATCCCCCTTCAACCTCAGATAGATAAACAGTCGGTCTGGGCCATACGCGGTTGGTGCGACAATTGGTTCATGCGCTACAGGGATGAGACCGGTCCCTTCTTTGCCCGTGCTTTCCGCGAGGAGCTGTTCCGCCCATAGACCAAATGCCGCAATCTGCGGTGATGCGATCAAGGTGACCTTGTTGCGTCTTGCTTGCGCCAATGAGGCCATCGTTGCGCCGAGGTCGGCCCCGGGGTTCTGTTCGAGCGGGGACTGAATTCGACAGGCTTGGGCCATGGCTGTGGCGCGTGCGAGCAATCGCGCAATATCGATTCCCATAAGGGCCGCAGGGACTAACCCAAAATAGGAGAGGACCGAGTACCGTCCACCGATGTCAGGTGGGTTCGTAAAGATACGCCAAAACCGATGCTCTGTTGCCAGCTTTTCCAACCCAGTGCCGGGATCGGTAATGGCAACGAACTGTGCGCCGCCTTGGTGGCCAGGAGTCTGGTGAACATGCTCCCAAAAGTGGGCAAAGAGGGACATGACTTCGATGGTTCCGCCTGATTTGCTGGCGAGGATGAAGAGGCTTCGAGCAGGATCGATCGCCCGTGTGACCTGTTGAACCCAGCCTGGAACGGTAGAATCGAGAACCCATACACGTGGGAACCCGCGTGATGATCCAAATGTCGTTCGAAACACTTCCGGTCCCAAGCTGCTGCCACCCATCCCAAGTAGGACTACATCGCGGATGCCACGCTTTTTTGCCGCAGCAGTAAAGGTCCGCAACTCCTCGATCCGATCTTTCATATCCTCGATGACGGTCAGCCAGCCGAGGCGGTTGGTGATGTCAGTGGGATCGTGCTTCCAGAGTCGATGGTCCCGAGCCCACAGTCGCTCGACCGCATGGGATGCGGAGAGTCGGGCATGTGCCGCAACAACCAGGGATTGAAGCTCCGGGGGAAATGATCGATGGGTCTCGAGTTTCATGGTGGGCCTTTCCTCTATTGTAGATATCGGACGAGATAAACACAAACATGAGATCTCGCCTACCCCGGTCTGTCTGGTTAGTCTGGTCTATCTGGTTCAACCAAACAAACCAAACGGACCGAATAGACCAAATGAACAAGACAGGATAGCGCGTAGTTTGACAGGGCGCTGGCCCCGTCCCTATAATGCCAGGGTCACGTGTGAGTCTTCTTAGGCAAGGAGCGATCGTATGTCGTTTACATCTCAGCAGCCATCGAACCTCAAGAAAAAACGCGAACATGGATTCCGTAAGCGGATGAGCACGAAGAATGGTCGGAAGGTCTTGGCTCGTCGTCGCGCCAAGGGGCGAGCTCGCTTAACGGTATAGATTGAGCGACGCTGACTAGGGCTGCACGAAGGAATCTTTGCCCTCCGTTATGTGCCCCAGACAAGGTAGTTCCCATCACAGGATGACACGGTGTGGTCATGGCCGAGTCTGGAGATCCGGGCTCGAAGAGGAAGTCCTGTGCAAGCTGGCCTTCTCCCAGGATGATGGTGATGTCACAGGGTGGAGGTGACAGGGATCTGTTCCTAAAACGTAGCCGGGACATCGAGTATGCCAAGCAGCATGGTCATCGTATCTCGACCACCCTCTTTAATATAGTAATTTGTCGGACTGACATGAATGGAAGCCGGATCGGTATTGTGGTGGGAAAGCGATTCGGTGGAGCCGTCAGCCGAAACCGGGTCAAGCGTCTGTTTCGGGAGCTCACGCGTCAACTACGCGGTCAATTGCTCCCTGGACATGCCCTGGTTGTCTTCCCGAAACGGGATTCGATTTCGCAGCCCTTTGCCGTCTTGAAAGAGGCGTGGCTATCGATGCTTCAGCGCCAACGGCTGCTTCGTACTATATGAGAACTCATGTGTGCCAGAGGCGTCTGACTATGCTTGCCGGTTACCCTATTGGATCTCATCCCTCCTTAGGCCAACCTGTCACTCTAAAGCAACCTGCTCTGAGTATGCGAAGGTCGCGATCAGTCGGTAGAGGGTGCTGAGTGGAATCAAGCTTGCGATCTCGCGTCTGTTGAAAAATTACCCATTTCCTCCTGAAGGAATGGATTCGCTGTGAAGTGGTAGAAACACAATTGTTCACGTCGTGGTAGTGGTTTATTTATGGACAAACGCGTTATAGCATTTCTCGTTCTGTCGTTAGCAATCATACTGGGATTTGACTTGGTTCTCAGGCAGATGGGGTGGCTTCCTGAGCCACCTCCAGCTCAGGATGGCTCTGCCCAGCCCCCCCCTTCCCCGGAGCAAGAGCCAACTTCCACCCTTCAGACAGGCAAGGACAGTGCTTCGACAAGTCTGAGCGTCCCAACCCAATCAGGCATGAAGTCTGGCGCTCCTGCATCGGGTATTTCTTTGCCAGTATCGGAACAGACGGTGACGATTGAGACAGATCTAGTTCGGGTCGAGCTGTCGAATCGTGGCGGAGTAATACACAGTTGGGAGCTGAAGCGATACCATACAGAGCCTCCCAAGGAGAAACCGGTACAACTCGTCTATCAAGGGGGAAAATTCAAAGGCCCCCTCTCGATGACGGTCGCAAATGCCGACATCGACAAGACGATTCGGGAAGGCCTCTATAATATTGAGAAAGATTTTTCGAAGCTCGATGCCGCCCATCCTGTCGGGCATGTCACAATGCGGTTTCATGATCCAGTCACCCATCTCGCGATAGAGAAACAGCTGACATTTCATCATGATAGTTATGTGGTGGATGTCTCGTTCGCGATTGAGGGCGTGACCGAGTCTTATGATATTGGGTTGGGGACGAATTTCGGTATCGTGGAATGGGGCGATGGGTTCATCGGTCTGATCGGATCGGCCTCGCAGGTCGACAACAAAATAGAAAAAGAGACACCGGAGAAAGAACTTGAGCGAAATGGGGCGGTGCAGTGGGTCGCCTTGCAGGATAAGTACTTTCTTTCGGTGTTAATACCGAAGACAGGTGCGGCCGCTCTCGCCAAGACGGAGGACCCCAAAATTGTGTCGGCTGGGGTGCGGATGGCCGCGTCAGGAGGAGGGGCTTCCTCTGTTGCGCTTCAGCTGTACGCAGGCCCAAAGGAATACGACACACTCCGCTCGATGAACATAGGCCTTGAAGATATGATCGATTTTGGATGGTTCATCTACGGCAGTTGGACGGTTGTGAAGTCAGTCGCCAAACCGATTTTTTACATCCTGCGATTTATCCATGAATATATCAATAACTATGGCGTCTGCATCATCTTATTGACAATGGGGATCAAGCTGTTATTTGTGCCGTTGCAATACAAGAGCTACAAGTCGATGAAAATGATGCGATTGATCCAACCGAAGATCAAAGAAGTTCAGGAGAAATACAAGGGTGACCGCGATCGGCTGAACAAAGAGTTAATGAAACTGTATCGGGAGCAGAAAGTAAATCCGCTGGGCGGCTTTCTCCCGATGTTCTTGCAGATGCCGGTCTTCATATCCCTGTTCAATGTCCTCTACATGACGATCGATTTGCGCCAGGCCCCTTTCATGCTCTGGGTTACCGACTTATCGTTGCAGGATCCCTACTATGTGCTGCCGGTGCTCATGGGGGCGTCCATGTTTATTCAACAGAAGATTACGCCCACCACGATGGATCCGGCACAGGCAAAGATCATGTTGGTGCTCCCGATAGGCTTGACATTCCTGTTCGTAAATTTTCCTGCGGGCCTGGTGCTGTATTGGCTGACGAACAATGTCCTGACCATCACCCAACAATTGGTCACGGATCGTTTCCTGTTGACCGACAAGGCGCTGCTCGCGGCAGGAGCTGAGCAGAGCGGCAGCACGAGCGCGTAGGCATTTCCGCCGGTTGGCTATCTTGTTTATCTGGTCTGTTTCGTTTGTGTGCTTGAACCAGATCAACCCGCGCATCACGCGCCACGGTTCGAGGCGCTGGCGGATTTTTTCAGCATCATGCTAGTGAAAGAGGCGTCATGCATGGAGGACTCGACGACACGATCTGTGCTATTGCCACCCCCATAGGAGAGGGAGGCATTGGGATTGTTCGCCTGAGTGGCCCTCAATCGCTTGTCGTCGCTTCCCGAGTTGTTCGCTTACGTTCTGGCCGGCCCCTCTTATCGGTTTCTTCACACACGCTGCATCTTGCCGATCTTGTAATTCCTGCATTGATCGGGCAGAAAGATGACAGATCCGGCCTTGATCAGCCACCCCTATCGGCCCTGCTCGATGAAGCGCTTGTGGTCTTCATGAAGGCTCCGCGATCGTTTACGGCAGAGAACGTAGTAGAGATTCAGTCTCATGGCGGGGCGTTGGTGCTCGGGATGGTTTGCAAGGTCTGTGTTGAGTCCGGTGCACGGATGGCAGAACCGGGAGAGTTTACGAAACGAGCTTTTCTCAACGGACGGCTCGATCTCTCCCAGGCGGAAGCGGTACTCGATACGATCAGGGCCACATCATCCGCCGGATTGAATATCGCACAACGCCAGCTAAGGGGCGATCTCGCCCGTGAGGTGGAGGAGGCTCGGGCCTCTCTCCTGATCGTGTTGGCCCAGGTAGAGGCGGGAATCGATTTTGTGGACGAAGATATTTCCTTTCTTCAACGCGATGAACTGGTGCGTATTGTGAGGGAAGCTTGTGCGGTGGTTCAAAAACTGGAAGCGACGGCGCAGGAGGGTCGGATCTTGCGCGAAGGCGCGCGCGTCGTCATCCTTGGCCGCCCGAATGTCGGAAAGTCCAGTTTGTTGAACCGTCTCCTGAGGGAAGAGCGGGCGATTGTGACGGCCATTCCTGGAACGACGAGGGATGTCATCGAGGAATCCATCGATCTTAACGGGGTGTTGATTCATTTAGTTGATACGGCAGGAGTGCGGGAAACGGACGATATTATCGAGCGGGAAGGAATCAAGCGGACGCGTATCGCACAGGATGAGGCGGACCTCTTGCTCGTGGTCGTGGATGGAAGTGTGCCCCTCACGAGTGATGATCGGAAGCTCTTGAGTTCGGTTAAGGATTGCAAGCATGTGGTGGTGCTGAACAAGATCGATTTGGCCGATGAGGTCGCGTCGGATGCTGCACTTGTTGGCCATTTTTCATACAATATTTCTGCAAAAACAGGTTTGGGGGTTGAGAGGGTGAAGTCGGCTCTTCGCGATCAATTGTTGCCTGGAGGCTTTGAGGCGGCGGAGAGCGTCACGGTCACAAACGTGCGACACCGTGATGCGTTGCGCCGGGCCGCTGAATCCTTGGGCCATACGCTTGAGTCCGTGCAGCACGGGATGGCTGGGGAGCTTGTCTCAATCGATGTCCGCGCCGCCGCCGACGCACTCGGTGAAATTACCGGCGCCATTACGACGGACGAGATCCTTGGTCGTATCTTTTCAGAATTCTGTATCGGCAAGTAGGAAAGGTGGGCCATGGGACAGACGGTCGACGTCATTGTGGTGGGCGGAGGTCATGCCGGCTGTGAAGCCGCTTTGGCCGCAGCACGCATGGGTGCGCGAACCTTGCTGCTCACGATGGATCGCGACCGCATCGCGCAAATGTCGTGCAACCCGACGATCGGGGGAATTGCTAAAGGACATCTGGTAAAGGAAATCGATGCGCTGGGTGGGGAGATGGCTCGGAACACGGATCAAGCTGGCATCCAGTTCCGCTTCATCAATACGAGCAAAGGCCCGGCGGTGCGAGCCCTCCGTGTCCAATGCGACAAGAAGCTGTATCGAGATGCCATGCAACGAACGTTGAGCCTGCGGGCAGAACTGACGATCGGCGAGGGGACGGTCGATCGCTTGCTGACGCATGCCGGTGCTGTTTCAGGAGTGGTGACGGATCGCGGCGATCACATCCAGGCGAAAGCCGTAATTTTAACATCGGGTACATTCCTTAAGGGACTTATTCATATCGGTTTGAATCGTTTTCCTGCGGGACGAGCCGGAGAGTCGTCTGCCGAGCATCTGTCCGATTGTATGCGCGATCTGGGGTTCGAAGTGGGCCGGCTTAAAACCGGCACGCCTCCTCGCTTGGATGGGACGACCATCGACTTTTCCGTGATGGTGCCGCAGCCTGGCGATGATCCACCACCGCCGTTTTCGTATCGGACTGGCCGAATTGAGAACCGGCAACTTCCCTGTCATTTGACCCACACCAATCGTGCGACGCACGAGTTGATCCAACGCAATCTGGATCGATCGCCCCTCTACAGCGGCATCATTGAGTCAGTGGGGCCGCGGTATTGTCCGTCTATCGAAGATAAAGTCGTACGCTTTGCGGACAAAGAACGGCATCAGATCTTTATCGAGCCGGAAGGGTTGGATAGCCGTGAGTTTTATCCCAACGGGATCTCCACCAGCCTGCCAGTCGATGTACAGGCTGCAATGCTCAAGACAATTCCTGGGTTAGAGCAAGCCACCATGCTCAAGCCTGGATACGCGATCGAGTACGACTATTTTCCCCCGCGGCAATTGCACCAGACTCTAGAGACCAAGCTTCTTGACGGTCTATACCACGCGGGACAGATCAATGGGACATCTGGATATGAAGAAGCTGCGGCGCAGGGTCTCATGGCCGGGATCAATGCAGTGCTGAGGCTTCGAGACAAGTTGCCATTAGTGCTTGATCGATCACAGGCCTATATTGGTGTTTTAATTGATGATCTCATCACAAAAGACGCACGTGAGCCCTATCGCATGTTTACATCACGAGCAGAGTATCGTCTATTGTTGCGCCATGGAAATGCTGATCTTCGACTAACTGATATTGGGCGTGAAGTTGGGTTGATTGATGACGAAATCTATGAAAAATTTAAGTTAAAACAGAAAGCAATTGAAACTGAGCTCGTGCGGCTCGAAGAGATTCGGCCAAAACTCACAGAAGCTGTTCGTGAACGCCTAGCTAAGGTTCAGATTGAGGAAATCTCGGGGCCCTGCACCGTAGCTCAACTATTACGGCGCCAAGGGACGAGCTATAAAACGCTGTTGGCGGCACTTGGAGTTAGTGCGTTGCAAGACATTGAAACTACTGATGAAATAGATCTTCAAATCAAGTATTCCGGTTATATCAAGCGCCAACTCCAACAGATCGGGCGATTCAAGAAACTCGAAACAAAGCCCATTCCCGTAGCCTTCAATTACGATGGGACTCCTGGTTTCTCACGAGAGGTTCGCGAAAAGTTAAAAAAGGTTCGCCCTGCGTCTATTGGTCAGGCATCGAGAATTTCAGGAGTCACACCAGCAGCCATTTCTCTTCTCCTTGTGGCACTCGAAAGGTACAAGGGCGAATCAAGTCTGGACAACCTTCAACAAGTTTCATTCTAGACAGGCACGCGCAGAAACTTCCTTTCCGTTCAGGAATGTCTTGACCTCATCTGCTGATTCACGTAATTGTTCCACGTGGAATATGAACGAGAATTGCGAGAATTCACGATTAGCTCTGCAAAGGAGCTTGGGCTAACAATAGGGGAAATTCATGCGGAGCAGTTCATGCGCTATCTCGCTCATCTTATTGAGTGGAATAAGGCAATCAATCTCACGACGATCATTAATCCTAAGGAAATCGTCGTCAAACATTTTGTTGACTCACTCGGTGCGCTTATCGCGACAAACTTTCCACAAAATGGCGTAGTGCTCGATGTAGGGTCTGGCGGGGGATTTCCTGGTATCCCTCTTAAAATCGTAAGATCTGACATACACCTTGTCCTAGTAGAGCCAGTTCAGAAAAAATGCTCCTTTCTTAATTCAGTGATCGGCCTGTTAAAACTTTATGGTGTATCTACTTTTGATGGCACCATCGAACAATATGCCAAATGGCCACTCCGGCATGTTATAGATACGGTTGTGGTAAGGGCCTTGAAGTATGAAGAAATAAGAAAGTACATTCCTGAGTTGTTGACTTCAAAGGGGAAAATAGTCTTGTACCGAACAGAGGCCATCACAAAACAAGAGGTTGGAGAAGAGTTTCAACTTGTGAACGAAACAGCTCTTACCCTTCCTCAGGGATATGGCAAGAGGGTTGTTTCGGTGATCAAGAGAGTAAATTAATAATATAATCAATTGCATATATGATTGTTCCACGTGGAACGTTATTAATGAGTGAATGAGGAAGTGATTAATTCAGCTTTTATATGGCAAAGATTGTAGCGATTGCAAATCAGAAGGGTGGTGTGGGAAAGACTACAACCGCCGTGAACCTTGCCGCTGGTGTAGCGCTCCTGGGTAAGCGTGTCTTGCTTGTGGATATGGATCCGCAAGGAAACGCCACGAGCGGACTAGGAATCGACCCCCGTTCCCTACAGACTACCGTGTATAACTGTCTGATTAATTATGTAAAATTTCATGACGCTGTACAGGTCACAGAGGTGAATGGTTTGTCAATTTTGCCGGCAAATTCTGATTTGTCTGGGGCAGAAATCGAGCTGGTGAATGTTGAAGAGCGGGAAAAATTGCTTCTGAATTTCTTGCGAGATGTTGACCAGTTATTCGACGTGATCTTTCTCGACTGTCCTCCTACATTAGGAATTCTGACGGTGAATGCACTCGTTGCAGCTCGCAGTGTATTAGTCCCGGTTCAATGTGAATACTATGCCATGGAAGGGTTAAGCCGGTTGGTTGGAAACATCGATCGAGTTCGTCAGTCGTTTAATCCTGAGCTCCAATTGGAAGGGATCGTCTTGACAATGTTCGACGCGCGGAATACGTTGGCACGTCAGGTTGCTGAGCAAGTTCGCGAATATTTTAAAGAGGTCGTCTACAACATCGTAATTCCCCGCAACGTCACACTGGCGGAAGCTCCAAGTTACGGACGTCCGGCCATGTTATATAACGTCGCATCAGCAGGATCTCAGGCCTATTTATCCTTAGCCAAGGAGTTTGTGAGCCATGGAGAAAAAAGCTCTCGGTAGAGGACTCGACGCACTGCTGCCTGCCATCAAGCCCGTGCCGATGCCGGAGCTGCCTGAGGTTCAACATCTGCGGGTTGATGCCATCGTGCCGAATCGGTATCAGCCAAGACAAATGTTCTCTCCTCAGGAGCTGGCAGAACTGACAGCTTCATTGAAGCAAAATGGATTGCTGCAGCCAATATTAGTTCGCCGCAAGGGCGATGGAATCTACGAACTCATCTCCGGTGAACGGCGTTGGCGTGCGGCAAAAGAGGCAGGACTGGAAACGATTCAAGCCGTCATTCGTAATTGCGGAGACGAGGAGTCTGTCGTCCTGGCACTGATAGAAAATCTTCAACGCGAAGATCTCAATCCCATGGAAATGGCTAGGGCCTACCATCGAATGATGAACGAATTTGGACTCACTCAGGACATAATTGCACGACGAGTTGACTGTGATCGGTCGTCGATTGCCAATATTGTGCGTCTTATCAATCTTCCTTTAGAGATCCAACAGCTCATTGAAACCGATAAAATCTCCATGGGACATGCCAAAGTCATTCTCGGTCTTCCTGACCAGAATGAACAGCTTAGAGTTGCACAACTGGTAATCTCAAAAGCCTTATCGGTGAGAGAGACGGAAAAACTCTTAGAGTCATCACCAGCCGCAAAGAGGCGAGGGGCAAAGGAATTACGACGAACACCATGGTCCGATGTTGAAGAGCGATTGCAAAAACGATTCGGCACTAAAGTCGTGATCCAAAAAGGAAGACGGGGAGGAAAAATCGTCATTCACTATTTTTCTTCTCCTGAACTCGATGGAATTCTCGAGACACTTCTCAATTAATCCGTATAATCCGTACCATATCCCTGTCTCCTGAACATCATAAGAGATGGCGGTATACTTGTTGCTTCTACGTAATCGTGGCCATGCTCCTTGTGATCGATTATTTTCCATAACTGCATCCTAACTGCGATGAAATAGTGGAATTACCGACTCGGGGAGGCACATGCATGTGGGGACAGGAAAAAAAAGAAGAGATGAGTTCATCCGTGCAGGGAGGCGAAAAAGTGACCATAGTCGCTGCCAGCTCAATTGCCGACGGCGCCGGAGATATTAACGCCTTTGTGGGAAAGGGCGTTGAGTTCAAAGGCACGATTTCCTATAGTGGAACGGTAAGAATCGATGGCTATCTAGACGGAGAAATTCATACTGACGGCATGCTGCTCGTCGGCGAAGATGCCGTCATCCAGGCAAAAATCACCGCCGGGACGATTGTGTCTAAAGGAAAGATCACCGGGGAAGTCGTTGCAAAAGAGTACTTCAAGCTCCGGGCCCCAGCCGTCATGAATGGGAGCGTCAAAGCGCCGGTCCTTTCAATGGAAGATGGGGTGCTGTTCAACGGTGCACTTGAAATGGCTCACGGCGTGCGTGAGCTCCCTCGGGACATCTCTCTACATCCTGTCGGAATGATCATGCCCCCTGGCATCAAGCGAGCCAATGGTTAGGGGGAAATATTAATATTTAGGTATTTTCCTGCACGTTGTTTGTGCGGGAGGAGTGGTGGGAGGCAATCATGTGGGCAACAAAAGAACGGGGACAGCAAGCTGAACAGAGCAGCGATAATATTACGCTCCTGGGGAAGGGTGTGGACTTCAAGGGCATCGTGAGCTTTGATGGCACCGTCCGGATTGATGGACACGTTGACGGCGAGATATATATAACCGGAACGTTAATCGTCGGAGAGCACGCCGTGATCGAGGGCATCGTATCAGCTGGTGTGCTTATGAATAGCGGCAAGATCAATGGCACCATCACTGCCCTTGAAAAGATTCACATTCTAAAGCCCGGCGTTCTTGTCGGCGATATCCGGACCCCGGTCATTGCGATCGAAGAAGGTTCCCGCTTCCATGGTATGTGCGACATGGGTGCTCATCATTGGAGCGGTGAACGCGCCCTCTCGGTCAACGTGGCTCCCAGCCTCGTTGCATCCGCCCATTAGCTGCGGGGAGCAACCCTCTAGCCCTTTTCCTCTCTCCTCAGTACAATAGCGACCCTATGGTTCGCCCTACAGTTCTCCTTGGCATGAGCGGTGGAGTGGATAGCTCCGTTGCCGCAGCACTCCTGGTTCGCCAAGGCTACGCCGTTCATGGCATCACGCTTCAGGTCTGGGAGCACGAGGACGAAACGGTCGCGGCCTCTAAGCGCTGGGAAGAGCGTGGCTGCTGCAAGGTCGGTATTGCTCGATATGTCGCGCAGACATTGAAAATCCCGCATGAGCTGATCGACACCAGAGAAACCTTTCGTGCCGGCGTGATCGACGACTTTATTGCCGGCTATCTCGAAGGCACCACGCCCAATCCCTGCGTCCGGTGCAATGAGCGCGTCAAACTGCGGAGTCTCGTTGAGCTTGCGGACGCACGCGGGATCGATTTTGTGGCCACCGGCCACTATGTTCGTATCGGCGAATCCGAGGGGCTGCCGACTCTCCAACGAGCAGTCGACTCCAAAAAAGATCAAAGCTATTTTCTCTATCGACTTCGTCAGTCATGGCTCAATCGCCTTCTCTTTCCTGTGGGAGGCATGCAGAAGACGGACGTCTGGATGGAGGCAACGGCCTTGGGCCTTCCCACGGATGAATTGAAGGAAAGCCAGGAAATTTGCTTCGTGAGCCACGGCGATTATCGAACCTTTATCGAGAAGGAAGCGCCTGCCGCCAAGAAACCAGGGGCCTTCGTGGACGATGAAGGACGATATTTAGGCGACCATGCGGGAATCGCCTTTTATACGCCAGGCCAACGCCGAGGTCTCGGTATTGCTGCCGGCCGCAGACTCTATGTTCAACAAGTACAGCCCGCGACCAATACC
Source organism: Nitrospiraceae bacterium (assembly GCA_039920585.1). Classification (GTDB taxonomy): domain Bacteria; phylum Nitrospirota; class Nitrospiria; order Nitrospirales; family Nitrospiraceae; genus Palsa-1315. Next base: position 20,376 of record JBDSDL010000201.1, read on the forward strand.
GTCATCCTTGGAGCAGAGGAATCGTTGCGTCGCGGTCAATGCGATGTCGCAGATCTCAATCTCTTCGACTCCTCACTACTTAGTGGATCGACGGAGGTCGAGGTCAAAGTCCGGTATGCAACTCCTGCCACGCCTGCAACCGTCCAATCTCGCTCAGACTGTACCCTTCATATTGCCTTTGATGAACCACAGCGCGCATTGAGCCCGGGACAATCGGCCGTTTTCTATCGAAACGATCGCGTGCTTGGCGGCGGTATCATCCAATCGTTCTAGCGTTTTCACAACCCACACCTGCCATATTGACAGTCCTCATCCGCCAATGCTAATTTGTCGCGCCGCTTTTCGTGCGAGCCACGAAGGCTACCCCCTTTATCTAAATAAAGAGCGAACGGATCGTTCATAGTGATTAAGACAGCAGTGGCGCGACGTTATGCGCAAGCGCTTTTCGAGTTACTCGACCAATCCACCATCGACCCAACCCGTGCGGCCTTAACGGAGCTAGGGCGAGCGATCAAGGATTCGGCCGAATTGCGCCATGTCGTGGCCTCACCGAGTTTTGGGGCAGAAGACAAAATTGCCGTCCTTGCAGAACTCGGTTCGCGTTTGGGGTGTCCTCCCATCGGAAAAACCTTTCTCGAACAGTTAGTGAAGAAAAATCGCGTCGGCTTTCTTCCTGAAATCGCCGAGGCCTTCGCGAAACTTGCCGATGCGTCGAAAGGCACTCAGCAAGTCACCGTGTTCTCCGCAACGGCCCTACCCCCAGGCGAACAAGATCAAATCAGCAATCGCTTGCGCACCATGCTCAAGCGCCAAGTCGAAGTCACCTTTCACACGGATGCCCGCTATCTCGCCGGCGTGCAGATCCGTCTCGGCAGCACGGTGGTCGATAGCACCGTACTTGGTCGGTTACAAGCGATGCAGAGTTTGTTGATTAAGGAGTAGCTATGCAGATTAAGGCAGAAGAAATCAGTTCGATTATCAAAGAAAAGATCAAAGGCTTCGACAAACAGGTCGATGTCAAGGAGACGGGCTCGGTCATTCAGGTCGGAGATGGGATTGCCAAGGTCTATGGTCTCGACGGCGCCATGGCCGGCGAAATGCTTGAATTCCCCGGCGGCCTCTACGGGATCGCGCTGAACCTTGAAGAAGACAACGTCGGCGCCGTGCTCATGGGCGATGACGTTGGGGTCAAGGAAGGCGATCCGGTCAAGCGGACGGGGCGTATTGCGGAAATTCCGGTCGGCGAAGCCTTGATCGGCCGTGTGGTGAACGCGATCGGCCAGCCGATCGATGGCAAGGGTCCAATTAATTCGAAGCTTTCATCCCGCATCGAGGTCGTCGCGCCTGGAGTCAATACACGGCAGTCGGTGCGCGAGCCCTTACAATCAGGCATCAAAGCCATCGACGCCATGATTCCCATCGGCCGCGGGCAGCGTGAGTTGATCATCGGCGACCGGCAGACTGGCAAGACGGCCATTGCGGTCGATACGATCATCAATCAAAAAGGCCTCAACGTCTTTTGCATCTATGTCGCTATCGGCCAGAAACGTTCGACCGTAGCACGCGTCGTCAAAACACTCGAGGAGAACCACGCGATGGAATACAGCATCGTGGTGGCCGCCACCGCGAGCGATGCGGCGCCCATGCAATATCTTGCGCCATTTTCCGGCGCTGCCATCGGCGAGTACTTCCGGGATAACGGCAAACATGCGTTGATCGTCTACGACGACCTCTCCAAACACGCCGTGGCCTATCGCCAACTGTCTCTGTTACTCCGTCGTCCACCGGGCCGCGAAGCCTATCCGGGCGATGTATTCTATCTGCACTCCCGGTTATTGGAGCGCGCAGCGAAGCTCAGCGACAAGCTCGGAGGGGGAAGCCTCACTGCGCTGCCCATTATTGAAACGCAAGCTGGTGACGTGTCTGCTTACATTCCAACCAATGTCATTTCGATTACCGACGGGCAGATCTATCTCGGCAGCGATCTGTTCTATTCCGGTATTCGCCCTGCGATTAACGTGGGTCTCTCGGTCTCCCGTGTCGGAGGTTCGGCTCAGATTAAGACCATGAAACAGGTCGCCGGTACCCTCCGGCTCGACCTCGCGCAATACCGCGAAATGGCCGCGTTCTCGCAATTCGGCAGCGAGCTCGACAAAGCCACGCAGATGCAGCTCGCCCGCGGCGTGCGCATGGTGGAGTTGCTCAAACAGGGGCAATACAAACCGATGCCGGTCGCCGATCAAGTGCTGTCGATTTACGCCGGCGTCAACGGCTACCTCGACGATGTCTCGGTCGATAAAGTGCAACAGTTTGAAGCCGATCTGCTGCACTACGTGCAACAGCACCATCCGGATCTGAAGAAAGAAATTGCGAGCATCGGGAAGATCGATGACAAGGTTGGAGGCAGACTGAAAGAGATTATTGCGGCCTTTAAACAAAAGATGGGGTACGGGACCAAAGCCTGAATAGCGTCAACCGTCAAAGGCCAATCGTGAAGATGGCGATTGCCAATTGACGTAGTCTTACACCATGCCAAGCTTACAAAGTCTACGCCGTAAAATTGCGGCGTTTAAGAATACACAGAAGATTACCAAGGCCATGAAGATGGTGGCCGCGGCGAAGCTAAAACGATCGCAGGACCGCATTCTGGCGGCACGCCCCTACGCCCTCAAAATGCGGAGCGTGGTCAGCAACCTGAGCCAGCGTGTGAACCGGTCTTCACATCCCCTGCTGCAGAAGCGAGAAGGGAAGAAGGTCGAGGTGCTCGTCGTCACAAGCGATCGCGGGCTATGCGGCGGGTTCAACGGGAATATCGTGCGGAAGAGTTCGGAGTTTGTGCGGCAATGCGAAGCCCAGGGACTTCAAGTAAGTTTGAGCATCGTGGGGCGCAAAGGCCGAGACTATTTTCGCCGCCGGACCTGGCCGATTAGGCAAGAGTGGACCGGCATCTTCGACAAGCTCACGTTCGAACATGCCATCGATATCGGCGGCGACCTGACAGACCACTTCGTCAAGGGAACGTTCGACGAACTCCACATCGTCTACAACGAGTTCAAATCGGCCATTCAACAACGCGTGACCGTGGAGAAGCTGTTCCCCATCGATGCCGTAGCCGAGTTCGGAGCGACGCAAGCGGAAGGCACGACCGGCGGCAGCTACCTCTATGAACCGGGCGAAGCCGACCTCCTGAATGTATTCATTCCCAAACATTTCCAGACGCAGACGTTTCGGATCTTGCTGGAGTCAGCCGCAGCGGAACATGGCGCCAGGATGGCGGCAATGGACGGCGCAACCAGGAACGCGGGACAACTGATCAAGAAAGTGACCTTGCATTACAACAAGACCCGCCAGACCGCCATTACCAAAGAATTGATGGATATCGTCGGCGGCGCTGAGGCACTAAAGTAGATTGGAAGTGCTGAGTAACAACGCCTCCAGAACCTACAACTCAGAACTCATGACTCAGGTTTCAGAACTTGCGAGAGAAGGAGCGTTATGAGCATAGGAAGAGTGATTCAAGTCATCGGACCGGTGGTGGACGCGGAGTTTCCTCCCGGACAGCTGCCAAATATATACAACGCGCTCAAAGTGATTCAGGAAGAGAATAAGGCCGCCGGCACGCCGGCCGTCCGCATCACCCTTGAAGTCGCGCTACACCTCGGTGAAAACCGCGTCCGCGGCATCGCCATGTCCACGACCGACGGTCTCACGCGCGGGATGGATGTGCATGATACCGGGGCACCGATTTCCGTGCCGGTCGGTCGCGAGACATTGGGGCGGCTGATCAACGTGTTGGGCGAACCAGTCGACGAGATGGGTCCCATCAGCACGACAAAGACCTATCCCATTCACCGGCCTGCACCCAAGCTCGAAGATCAGGACACCAAGACCGAAGTACTCGAAACCGGGATTAAAGTCGTCGATCTTCTCGAGCCCTATAGCAAGGGCGGCAAGGTCGGCCTCTTCGGCGGCGCCGGAGTCGGCAAGACCGTCATCATCATGGAGCTGATCAACAACATTGCCTTGCACCACGGTGGCTTCTCCGTGTTCGCGGGTGTCGGTGAACGGACTCGTGAGGGCAACGACCTCTGGCACGAAATGCAGGAGTCGAAGGTCATCGATCCCAAGGATTTTACCAAGTCGAAAGTTGCGCTGGTCTATGGCCAGATGAACGAACCACCCGGCGCGCGTCTGCGCGTTGCATTGACTGGACTGGCCGTCGCAGAATATTTCCGCGATGAAGAGAACCAGGACGTGCTGCTTTTCGTGGACAATATCTTCCGATTTACCCAGGCCGGCTCAGAAGTGTCCGCTTTGCTCGGACGTATGCCGTCCGCAGTCGGCTATCAACCTACCCTTTCAACTGAGATGGGACAATTACAGGAACGCATCACCTCCACCAAGCGTGGATCGATCACCTCAGTACAAGCCATCTACGTGCCGGCAGACGACTTGACCGACCCGGCGCCGGCCACGGCCTTCGCCCACTTGGACGCGACCACCGTGTTGTCGCGACAATTGGCCGAGCTGGGTATCTATCCAGCCGTCGACCCGCTCGACTCCACCTCGCGTATTCTCGACCCTCAAGTCATCGGCGAAGATCACTATAAGGTCGCACGAGGTGTCCAGTCCGTGTTGCAACGGTATAAAGACCTCCAAGATATTATCGCCATTCTCGGCATGGACGAATTGTCGGAAGACGATAAAATGGCCGTGGCCCGCGCCAGGAAGATTCAGCGCTTCCTGTCACAGCCCTTCCACGTCGCCGAAGCCTTCACCGGCTCACCCGGTAAGTATGTGAAGCTCAAAGATACGGTGCGAAGCTTCAAGGAAATCCTCGCCGGCAAATACGACCACCTCCCGGAACAGGCGTTCTACATGGTCGGCCCCATTGAGGAAGTCATCGCGAAGGCAGAGAAAATGGGAGTGAAAGTCTAACGGAGTGAGAAGTAAAACGTGAAAGGTGAAACGAGAAGAACACGCTTCATCGGTTGTACCTTTCACCTCTAGCCTTTCACGTTTCACGAGGAACGAATGGCAGGAACGTTCTTATTAGAAGTGGTGACGCCGGAGAAGTTGCTCTTGAGTCAGCAGGTGGATCAAGTCATCGCCCCTGGCTCAGAGGGTGAGTTCGGCGTGTTGCCGGGACACTGTCATTTCCTTACTACGTTACGCATCGGTGAGCTGCACTATCGCGTGGGAGATCTGACCAGCCACATGGCTATCCTCTGGGGCTATGCGGAAGTCACGCCAACCAAAATGACGATCATGGCCGAGATCGCCGAGAAGGCCGAAGACATCGACGTGGGCCGCGCCCAAGCTGCCGTTGAGAAGGCCGAGGAACGACTCAAGGCCGGTGGCCTGCCCTCAGAAGTCAAAGAAGCTGAAATCAGTCTCGAAAAATCCCGCCTCCGCAAGAAGATTGCCGACCGCGCCCACAAGACCGGCCACGCCTAATTCTCGCACCATCCCCACACGACTAGTACTTTGAACGACGCCTGCGCTCATCCTATGCTCCGGAGCAAAAGAGGGAGTGGAGACTGCTGATATTCTGTGCTCTCAGAACACGCACAATGAAACCCTGCTGTTCGATGTGCACAGTAACGGGCGGCCTCGACCGCTCTTGTTAATTGATGTTTTGAGCCGCAAAATCCTCACGATACATTTTCGTTACTTCTCACCCTTTCCCCCACAAGAAAACGCCCAGACTTGCAGGGGGCGTGAACGTAACTGGTGAAATGTGGGCGTACGGGGGATGAGGCGGACGGCTTGTTTTGTCTATCTGGCAGAAAGCGGGACGAGCGTGCCTGTCGGGAAACTCGAGACTCCTGGCTGGTTGGTCTGGTCTATCTTGTTGGCCGGATCGGCACACTCATAAGTCGAGCCAAAGAAACTAGCCCACCTGTTTAGAAGATGACCGATTGCCAGAGTGAAGCAATCCAATTCTTGAGGAAGGACAACCAGTCCTCTTCGACTGGTTCGGGCGGCTGAGTACCTGCCTGCTGCGGTTTGGAGTTAGCCGCAGGCTGATTGACTGATGCTGCCGTTGTCGTCACTGTCGCTTTGGGAGCAGACTCGTTCGGAACTGGAGTTTGTGCTGGAGAAACAAGGGCTGTCTTGACTGGTTCGTTGACGCGTGTGGCCGGTGGAGGGACCAGCGATGCACTGAGTCCGTCTGCCTCCCTCAATATGGGCATCTGGTTGTCAACGACTGATTGCAGCCTAGCCTGTTCTTTGGTTGCACGTTTGAATCCTTCCCGTAGGCTCTTCTGCTGGGAGGTCAGCTGCTTGATTGTGCGAGTAAGGTTACTCAACCGTTTCTGCGAGGCCGTACGCTCGCCCTTCATCCCCTTCGTGGCTTGATCGAGTGCCAACGAAGCGACCACCATTTGCTTTGAAAGGTTGCTCTTGCGTTGTTGGAGGTTGCTGACTTGTTGGGTAAGTTCTTGCGTTTGGACACTGGTGCTGTGGAGTTCGGCCTTCGCCGCTTCGAGATCAGCGGCGGCTGTATCGTAGGTGCTCCGCGTGACACATGCTCCGGTTGTAAGGGTGGCGAGACACAACATCCCGATTGCTGCGCTGTGAATCCTTTTGCCTTGCCTCATTGTGCCGTCCTCTGCATGATCGCTCAGCATGCTGCTCCTCTATGCCTCCGACATCTCATTGCTCGAGGAGCTCCCTTTACAAGTATTAGATGCGGCACAAAATGGACATAGCAGTTTCGATGACAATCAGTAGCGTTTTTACTGCGATTGCGCAAGCAATGTGCCGATTTCAGCACGAAGAACCCCCGTGGATAATTACACCGCAAGGGGCAAGATGTATTTCGACATGTCGGAATTGAGCGGGCGAGGAGTTGGTAAGAACCCAGCCTAACCTTCCGATTGCAATTGAGCCTTGCGCTACAGTAGCGTGGCCCGAACATCGTGGTGAGGGCGATTCGTCTATGGTGACCGAGTTTGTCGTGACGGCTGGTGAGCAGCCCAAGCGGTTGGATGTTTTTCTGGTAAATCGTGAGCCCAAGTTATCGCGGTCGGCCTTGCAACGATTGATCGGGCAAGGGCGTGTGCGGATCAACGGTCAGGTTGTTAAGCCCAGTCAAAAGATCAAGCCTGGCGACACGATCGCCTTCGACATTCCAAAGGCGGAGCCACTCGAGCTTAAAGGCGAATCGATCCCGCTCGAGATTCTCTACGAGGACGACGTGTTGCTGCTCCTCAACAAGCCGGCTGGCCTGGTGGTCCATCCTGCACCTGGTCATTGGGACGGGACGTTGGTCAATGCCCTCCTCTATCATTTTCAAACCTCCGGAGGCACGGTGTCGACGATTGGCGGGAAAGAGCGGCCAGGGCTGGTCCATCGGCTGGACAAGGATACCTCAGGCGTGATGGTGATCGCCAAGACGGACGAAGCCCATCGTGCTCTTTCGGCTCAATTCAAACATCACACGATCACGCGGGTGTACGAGGCTCTGATCTCAGGTGTGCCGAAAAAAGGGCATGGGTTGATCGAACTGGCGATTGGTCGTGACAAGAAGGAGCGGAAAAAATTCTCCGCCCATACGGCGAAACCGAAGGAGTCCGTGACGGAGTACAAGGTCGACCGTCGTTTCGGGAAACTGGCCGCTCATGTGCTCTTGTACCCACGCACAGGCCGGACGCACCAGCTTCGTGTCCATCTGACGTCGCTGGGCCATCCGATTCTGGGAGATCAGACCTATGGCGGGAAGAAGGTTTGCACGGTAGAGACTGTCGAAGTTCCTCGTGTCATGCTGCATGCAAGGACCTTGGGTTTCCGCCACCCTTCGACCGGAGAGTTTCATGAGTATACGAAGCCTTTCCCCTCCGATATGGAGCAGGTGGTTCAGTCTCTCGCTGGCCTCACGCCTCCTCAAGATGCCAGAAAGTCTTGTTAGGCCCGTCAGCTTGGCGTAGGTAATGCCGCCACGAAGGATGAGTTCATGCAGACTGCCGATGTGCTGGACGTGATGGGTGCATTGGTGGCTCACTTGAAGATCTATGCGGAAAAATTGCCGCCGATCGTTCACCTATCGGCAGTGCCGACCTGCGTGAAGCCCAAGTTTGAAGCGATCGAGGAGTATGAAGAGACTGTCTCCCGGTTCCGGAGCCAGAGTGCCGGGACTCCCTATAGAGGTCTGAACGAACTGTTTGTGGAATCGCTGGAAGCCTTCGAAGTCGGACGATTGCTCGGCTCCGTCCATCCGCTCCTCTCAGTACTCGATCATCTAGAACGGATGCAGCAGGATAAAGAAATCGAAGTCGGACGGATCGACCAAGGGCGTACAGGCGAGTATCGATCAGCGCTGAACAAAATTCTGCCTGGCAACAAGCCTGAGCTGGACGGAGCCGGACGGGGAATGTGAGGCCGAGGTTTTGAGTTCTGAGTGTTGAGTGATCAGTTTCCTGCCAACTCAGAAGTTATAACTCAAAACTTTTAACTTCGCGAAGCGGTCAGTGGCCCATTTTAGGGCCGGCCGCGTTTTCACCTTGTGATACGAGCTTAAAACGAACCGTCGATCCGCATTGAGGACATTTTCCACGGATGGTTTCCTCATCCAGCCGTTCGTACTGGTCTTCGTTCAGCCACATCAGCTGCGCACACCTAGGGCAGGTTCGTACTTGCGTTGCCATGATGTTCCTCGTACACTCCGCGTGATTTTGGTTGTTGTCGCTGGGAGATAATCTAGTACAAGATGGCCCCAACCCTCAAGCCCGCCATCACCTTCGCTGAAAAGAAGGACCTCGACCCAACCAAGCTCGTCCGCCTTTACCAGCAAGCGCCTTGGGCCAAAGGACGAACGCTTGAAGATGCACGCGAGATGCTGCGCCACACTGATGTGGCCGTCACGGCGTGGGATCGGGACCTGCTGATCGGATTTGGCCGGGTATTAACAGACTATGTCTACCGGGCGACCATATGGGATGTCATCGTCGATAAAGCATACCAGCGCCAGGGTATCGGCGCAGATATCGTCCAGCGCATCCTGAACCACCCCCGCCTCAAGAAAGTCGAACTCTTCTGGCTCTGCACACGCATGCCTGGTTTTTACGAAAAGCTCGGTTTTAGCTCAAAGGAACAGACCGGGATGGTCCGGAGCCGATCAAAACAAGGTCGGCAGGAATAGCGAGCTTACTCCGAGCCTGACATCGTGTGTCTCTGCCCATCTATCGTATCTGACGTGGAACCCCCCGCAAACCTGGGATTCCACGTCGCTCAAGCTGCCTCGAATATTCAGAATCTAAAAGAAGAATTTGGCGCCGAAGAGGAAGCCGAAAGAAGAGGCGTTCCAGTCGTTCACGCGTTGCCCGCCGATCGTGGCATGACCATCGTTGCGCTTGTAGGCCATTTCTGTATTCAGCGCGAACTGTTTGGTGAGCATGTAGTCGGCTCCCCATCCAAGTCGCCAGGCAAAGGTGTTACTAGGTGAAATGGTAGTTCCGCTGATCGTGCTGCTCTCCCCAAAGCTATTCACATTTACGCCGAAGCTCATATTGGCATAGGGAATGATCGGACCGAATTTGAACGGACGGACTTCCACTGTTGGAAGCACAGAAACTGTGTCTTGATGCCCAAGATCGATCAATGGCCGCTCCACACTCACTCCATGGCGTTCCCACTCCAGCATCATTCCAGCTAAAAGCCACTTGTTGAGACTATACATCGCTTGGAAATTGACCAATGAGCCTACGTCGGTTGAGCTATTGGCCGTCAACGATTGGGTAAGGGGGGCAAACCCAGCCCGCATGCCGAGGACCCATTTCCCTGCCTCAATACCGCCAAAACCCTGCACACTCTCTTCTGCCAAGACCAGCTGAGCTGGAGGCAGGATCGAAGCGACACTCACCATCATGAACCCGATCACACAAGCCCGTAACGCTACGAATCGCATGAAATTCCTCCTCTGGTGCATTTGAGAGATAGTATCGCGATGACGGGGCTCCCCAGCGCAAGTCTTATGCCTCATGACACTCAGGTTCATCGAGGCTTCCTCTTCTGTAATGATCTTACGATTCGGTAACTTCTGCCTCGATCCAGGGTATCGCCAGTGCCATCTTGTACCTTGCGAGGCAGCAACTGAATCATGAATGACACAGTGGCCGTATGCATAGCCCTACAGTCAGGTTTAAATGAGATATCTAGTGAGCGTGCGTAACACGTTTCATTCTTTTTGGAGAGAGCAGAACCGAGATGAAGAAAACGGTTGTGGCGAGAAGGACGATTGCGGGTCCAGAAGGCACATCCCAGGTAGCAGAGATCACCACTCCAGCCACAGCCGTGGTCACGCCGATGATGGTGGAATAGAGGGTGAGCGTCATGAGGCTGGAGGTGAGTTGATACGCTGTTGAAGCAGGAATCAAAATCATGGCGAACACGAGAATGGCGCCGACAGTTTTCAAAGAAACCACGACTGTGAGCGCGACCAGTGTCAAGAGAAGAAAAAACATACGTCGTGCTGGGACACCGGAGGCCTCGGCCATCTCTTGATCGAACGCGATAAAGTAGAGTTCCTTCGAGAACAATACAATGAGACCGAGCACCAGGATGCTCAACCCGCCAATAATGCGCAGCTCTTCACTCGTGACTGACAGGACGCTGCCGAATAAATACCCGTACACCTCCGCATTGTAACTTTTCATGAGGCCGATGAAGAGAATGGCCAGCGCCATCGTTGTGGTGTAGAGAATACCGATCGAGACGTCCAGTTTCATCCGGCCTCTTTCTTCGACCCAGCCCGTGATCCACACCGTGGCAAGTCCAAAGAGAATCGCCAGCCCCAGTGGCGGCCAGCCTATGAGATAGCCCAGCGCTACACCGGCAAACGCGGCATGCGATGTGCCCGCCCCAACAAATGCCAACCCTCGCAGCACGACGAACACGCCGATGACAGAGCAGACGCCCCCGACCATCGCCGCCGCAAAGAGAGAACGTTGCATGAAATCATAGGTGAATAGTTCAAGCATTGCACTGTGCGGTCAGTGATGGTGGTGGTAGTCCTCAACGATCACGAGATCTTTCTCCGTAATCACCAGGTCTTTCCCGTAAACCTCACTGAGGATTTCTGGTTTGAGAACATCGGCGGGAAGCCCTGCGGCGTAGAGGCGCGTCTTGAGGAGCACGAGCCGGTCCACCCGCGAACGGATCATATTGATGTCATGGGTAATCAAGAGCACGGTGAGGCCAAGTTCGTCGTGCAGGTGCTCGACCAGCTCAATCACATTATGCTGCGCGGTGATGTCGAGTCCTGTGGTCGGTTCGTCGAGCAGGAGGACTTTGGGCTGTTGGGCTAATGCCCTCGCGATGAACACACGCTGCTGCTGGCCGCCGGAGAGATGGCCCAGAGCCGTGTCCTTGTGCCTCTCCATTCCGACATGGGTGAGAGATTCGATCGCGATCTCTCGATCTTTTTGTCCTGGGCGCTTGAACAAGCCCAGCGCCCCATAGCGGCCCATCATCACCGTCTCAAGCACCGTGACCGGAAAGTTACGGTCCACGACGCCTTTTTGCGGGAGGTATCCGATCTTCGCCCGGTGGTGACAGCGCAATTCGTCGCAGGCACAATCGAAAATATGGAGGTGGCCCTCGACGGGAGCCATGAGGCCCAGTACGGCTCGGCAGAGTGTGGTTTTCCCCGATCCGTTAGGCCCGATGACACCGACAAACTCGCCCGTACTAATGGAAAGGGAAATATCCTTGAGCGCGATGACGCCGGGAAATCCAAACGACGCGTGGTCAAACCGAATGATAGGCTCCTGGGAATGTGGCACGAAACCCGGCGCTCCTTCCGGCGCTGAAGAGATGGCCCGCAAAGCCGCTAAGGGGACTCTAGGGCGTTAGCCAATTGGAGCACATTATAGCGAAGCATGTCGATGTAGGTCTCGGTCCCCGGTACGCCTCCCGGTAAAGTGGTCAAGACGACGATTTGTGTCTTGGTTTCCTTGGCGAGTAGTGTGGGAAGCTTTTGACTGAGTTGGATCTCCGATACGATGACCTTGATCCGTTCTTTCTTGATCTTGCCGATTAGGGATTGCAGCTGAAGGGCGGATGGCTCTGCACCGGATTGCATGAGGATAGTGGCGGCCATGTCGAAGCCAAAGCGCCTTGCCATATAGGGCCAGGCTGGATGATGGGCAACGAACCGACGATCCGGCAATTGTTTGACCCGATCGGAGAGTTCTTTCCGCAGCTGGTCCAATTTACGAAGATAGACGGCTTGACGGTTTCGGAAGTCTGTTGCATGGGCAGGATCGGCTGCGATGAAGGCTTCGGTGATGTGCCGTAACATGATCGCGACGTTTTCAGGGTCCAGCCAGATATGGGGGTTACCGTCTGATCCTGTCGTTTCTCCTCCCTGGTGTGTCCCATCTCGATGGCCTGTGTGGTCACGGATCAGGCCGATTCCTTGGGATGTCGTGACGACACGAAGCGACGGGCTTCCGGCGTTCTTCACCAGCGAGGAGACCCATACCTCAAGGCCGATTCCGACCTCGAACAACAGTCGGGCCTTTCGCACTGCGACCAAATCACTTGGCCTGGGAGAATACGTGTGCTCATTTTCATAGCCGCTCAGCAGAGAGGTCACCCGTACGTTGGGCCCGCCAACTTGTTGAGCCAGATCTTTCAGAACAGGAATTGTGACGACGATGTTGAGGGGCTCGTCCGGCAAGGCAGCAAGGGATAGAGGTGCTGAGAGCAGGCCGTTAGTGGCGAGGAGGACCCAGAGAAGGAGTGAGGATCGGAAACGTAACATGGGCGAGGACGGTAGCATCGGGTCCTATCGTTGTCAACGCAACGATCTGCACGTGTCAACCCAATTTAGAAATGTCCTCTTTCTCCCAAAGTAGAAATGTCCGGGTTAGGTTCTCGCCACCGACGCCTGTGTTCTTCGCTCCGGCCGCAGGCGTTGGCGCCACGGATGATCCGGCCTCGGCGGGACCGGGCGCCGGGGTTGATACACCGTCTTGGCCTCAGCCGCCTTCGTGGGCCGCGACGCGATCGCATGAACGCCGAGCGGACGGCCCTGGTGCGTGATCCGCATCGTCCCGTCCACATGCGCTTCCACCAGCACACGGGAGGCTCGAACCGTCTCATGAATCTGATAGAGTCCCTCTGATGCGCGAGGGTGAAATCCTTGCGCAGGCAGCGGGTCGTCTTGAGGCACAGGTTCCTGTCCAAATCGCGGCGCGCCGGACGGGGGCGATGCAGAGCGGCGGCCTGGGCTGGCTGAACGGTGAAGCGCTGATTGTAGATCGGCAGATAGCCCTCCAGAAACTGATTCGCCGCGTCCAGCGTGGAGACGTCCGCGAGCCGTATCTCCTTGATCACCCGATCGTGAAAGGTCTTAAAGAGCCGCTCCGCCCGTCCCTTCGCCTGTGGGGCGTGGGCCGGGATCAGCTCGACCTCCAGCTCGCTCAGCGCGCGCCAAAATTGACTGGTGGGCGTGACCCCGGCCAACGGCTCGTCCACCGAAGCTCTCCATCGCCGGGATCGTGCTTTCATACGCATAGAACCGGGCCTACACCCGACTGCTCGCCTCGTCGATGGAGGCCATCCGCACGTAGCGAGACCCTCGCCCCTCGAACCAGTTATGGTGCGAACCATCAAGCTGCACCAGCTCCCCCACATGCGCCCTCCGCTCCCGCCACGCCCGGTGCGGGCGCGTCCGCCGCGTGAAGTGGTCGAGGCCTGCGTCCCGCAACCAACCCCGCACGGTCTCCGCGTTGATCGTGATCCCGTGTACTCGGCCTGCTTCTCCGCCGCCAACGTCGGCCCAAAATCTCCATGGCGCTGCGCGTACCACTTCTTCAGCCCCTTGGTCTTGACCGTCTCCGGGATCCGTCGGTTCGACGGCTTGCCCCGTCCCCGATGCGCCCGCCAGCTTCACTCGCTCGATGAGGCGCCGGATGTGACGGGGCGTCAGCCCCAACAGGTGCCCGCCTGAGTTTCTTCACACTCATGATGCCCCTGTCCTCTCTGACCATCTGACCCTCCTTATGAGAGCCGACAGTCTCGCAACGAAGAGAACATTGCTACTTGAGCCAAAGCGGACATGATCATTTTGGGATTACACGCAACGATCTGCACGGACGGACGGAGATCGGTGACGGTGTTTCCCTGCTTGACCCCGCTGGATAGTTCCATTAGCGTAGCGGGTCTAACGCACGTGCGAGGCGACCATTGGAGGAATCAACGGATGCACATCGTGGGACTCATGTCTGGAACATCCGGCGATGGTGTCGATGCGGCACTCGTGGACATTACTGGGCGAGGTCGTTCCCTGAAAGCGCGGACGCTGGCGGCGCACACGCTGGCTTATCCACGTTCGTTACAACAGCGCATTCTCTCCACGTCAGTTTCGGGAACGGTCGCGGAGGTCTGTCACCTCAATGCGCTACTGGGTGAATGGTTTGCAACCGCGGCACTGCGCGTCATTCGACAGGCGAAACTTCAACCGAGCGATGTGGGATTGATCGGCTCTCATGGCCAAACCCTACATCATCTTCCACATGGTATCCATGCGCCAGGAGTCGGCGCCATTCGTTCCACTCTCCAGATCGCCGAACCGGCAGTCATTGCCGAACGAACGGGGATTACTACTGTGGCCAATTTCCGTTCGCGTGACATCGCCGCAGGCGGTCAAGGGGCTCCGTTGACGCCAGTAGCACATGCGCTGCTCTTGAAGCATGCGCGTCGTGCACGGTTGGTGGTGAATCTCGGGGGCATCAGTAACGTGACGTACGTGCCGAAAGGTGGGCACCTCAGCGGGGTGCAGGCATTCGATACGGGGCCAGCCAACATGGTACTGGATAGTCTCATGGTGCACGTGACCCACGGGCGTTTGTTGATGGATCGTGATGGAAAACTGGCCTTAAGAGGGCACGTCGATTCACGACTGTTGGGCAAACTCCTCGCGCACCCCTTTCTGTCCAAGCGGCCGCCCAAATCGACCGGACGTGAAGCATTCGGTCCTGATCTCATCGAGGAGCTGATCACCATCCAGCAACAACGCAGCCTTTCGATCGAAAATCTGTTGGCGACATGCAGTATGTGGACAGCCAAGGCGGTGGGAACCTCGCGGCGGTGGATCAGCGGTGAGATCGATGAAGTCGTGGTGGGCGGTGGTGGTGTCCGTAACCGTGCGATCATGAACCACCTCGCAACGGTCTTCGCCCCCGTTCCAGTCACCACATTTGAGGCCCTAGGATGGGACAGTAAGGTGTTTGAGGCGGTGGCCTTCGCCCTATTGGCCTATCAAACCGTGACTGGACAGTGGGGCAACATCCCTTCTGTGACGGGCGCGAACCATCCCGTAATCCTTGGCACCATTGTTCCAAGCGGGCCTCGCTGGCGTGAAGCTCTTCCTGGTTGATAGCGGCACGATGGAGAACCTATTCATAGGCCTTGCCATCGCATTCCTGGCTTTCCTGATTTGGCGACTGAGGGTCTCGTCAACCACTGGGCCAGTCAGGAAAAAGCCCTTTGTCCTTCCTCCCGGTGTCACGCTGCGCCCCCAACCTCTACTGACTGACACTGATCTCTTGCTCTACAATCTCATCCGTTTGGCCGTAGAAGACCATTATCTTGTCTTTGTGACGGTTCCGCTCTGGTCGGCTGTCAGCGTCGAGGCGGAGGGAAAGGCTCGGTCGCAGGTGTTGAGACAGATCGCGCTGAAGCAACTTGACTTTGTGTTAGTCCACCCAGGAACGAAGGCTGCGGAGCAAGTAGTGTTGATCGAGGAAGATTTGTCCCCTCAGCCACACGAGGTCTCTCGGAGACGGGAAATTCAGTCTGTCCTACAGGCAGCCGGCATAACGTTGATCACTTTGAACCCCCACACGTCCTATACAGTGCCTCAATTGGCTCAGCTGTTTGGCGTCGGCGATGAGGAATAAATGGGCCCTGCATATTGCCGACACATCCCCCCCCCGCCTGCCCTTGAAGTAGAACTAGTCAGATGGGCTGTTACCGGTCAGTTGAGAGGTCGGCTCCTCATCTCGCATCGGCGCCGCATCGAGGGCTTTCCGTGCCAACTCTGCTTCAGCGCTTTCAGGATAGTCATCGATCACTCGCTCGTACATCAGACGAGCTTTCTCGTGATCCTTCAGCCTGGTGTAGGTTTGCCCTATCTTCAAGGTAGAGGCGGTGAGCTTCGGACTGAGCGGGTAGTAAGAGACAACGTGGTAGAAGGATTTCAGAGCTTCTTTGTAGCGCCCTAATCGATACTGACATTCTCCCACCCAATATTGCGCGTTGGCTGCCAGAGAGGAATGCCCGTGGAGTTCAAGGAAGAATCTAAAACCAGCCAAGGCTGCCTCGTAATCTCTGTGCTTGTACTCCTCCATCACTCGATCATAGAGGTGTCGAGACGAATCCTGCATGTTGGAAGGCGCAGCGACGGCGAGATTGAGAGAAAACAATACCGCGATCATTCCCTGGAGCACGATCATTAACGTCTTCATCGTAATGCCTCCGTACTGCTCGGCAAGGTCTCGGTACCCTTTCTCTCGTAACAACGCAATCGTCGTGCCACTGTGCAGCGGCCAGGCGCGGCTAAAACCAACGAGAATCCAAGAGCTTGGCGCCATTCGATACTGGGAATTGCAGAGTGATTGTCCTCGCCCGCGCAACAGATTTGTACGATCTGTTCGTGAGTTTCCTGCACGACAAAATAGAGCATGCCATCGGCAAAGTGGCTTCAGAACACGCTTTGTGGGGAACTTGACTTACGTGCTTGTGGTCGAAATAATGCCGCTCGATCTGTCTGTTCTATCTGGTTCATCTGGTTTGTTTAGTTCATCGCGTTCCATGCTCAACCAAACAACGAGACAGACCAGACAGACCAAATGAACAAGAACGGCGCGGTGAAGGGAATTAGAAATGATAACTGATCCTCCGTCGAATCCACTCGGCGGAAAGACCTTGATCGTCGACGCGAACGACGGTAACTCGTACCCGCGACCCAGTGCGGCACTGCTCGATGCCGGAGAGCATGACCAGGTGTTTGTTCGCCCCGGGATCTATGAAGACAAAGTCTTTATCACGGGGCGACCGATTCATTTGGTAGGAGCCGGTCGAGATGAGGTCCAGATATTTTCCCGTCGTGGGGGACCTCTTTATCTCCAGCAGGTCCCAAGCGGTCGCATCTCCGGCATCACGTTTCGCTATGTCGGGAGCGATCAGAATTCCGCGATGAACCTGCTCGACTCCTCTTGTACTGTGACACGATGCCGCGCCACGGAGGGCATTCTGTCCGGTGTAGTGATTTATGGCCCGCAATCGCGGCCGACATTTGCCGAGAACGAAGTCTGTGGTAATCGCGAATCGGGGATTTTTGTGTTTGCCGGGGCACAGCCGAGGATCGCCGACAATGTCTGCAGAGACAATCACCATTTCGGTATCGCAGTGCGAGATCCTGGCAGCCACCCGGAGCTCGTCAGAAACCGGTGCCAGGAGAATATGCTGAGCGGGATTCTCCTCTTTCATCACGCGGAAGCACTCCTCGTCGACAATACGTGCAGCGAGAATCAGCACTGGGGTATGGTGATTACTCCTGACTGCCACCCTACTCCCGGTCGGGAGGCGCTCGACACCTCAAACATTCTTGCTCCCAATCCGCGCGGAACCTTGATTGTGACGTGCCAGCCGTTAGGTGACATCGGACGGTGATGCGCCTGAATATCGAGAGCGCCGGCGATTGGGGAATCAGTGCGTGGAAGACGGAAGGCGAGGTCGGAGAGGAGTCAGAAGGCGTCTCTGATCTTGATTCCGCAACGTCGGTACTGCTCCTAGGGAAGGAGGTTGGCCGAGTGAGTCCCAGAGGCTTCGTGCAGGTGAAACGCACTGCCGCCTTGTTGTTTCGCTCGATACATAGCGGTATCGGCATGCTTCAGCAGCATGTCGATAGGATGATCGTCGTGAGGATAAATCGTAATTCCGATGCTGATGCCGATGGAGATGTGGTGCCCCTTTAACTCGAACGGCGTGGCAATGGATTCCGTAATGCGTTTTGCCACCACGAGGATGTTCTGTTCGGAAGCGACCCCTTCTAGAATAATCGTAAACTCATCTCCACCCATACGGGCCACGGTATCGACCTCCCGCACGCAGACCTTGAGCCGCTCGGTTACAGCCTTGAGTAGTTCATCGCCCATGTCGTGGCCGAAGGTATCGTTCACCGTCTTGAATCTATCGAGATCGAGGAGCATGAGACCAATCGGTTGATGCATGCGCTTGCTTCGAGCCATCGCTTGAACCAGGCGATCACGAAAGAGGCTACGATTGACCAGCCCGGTCAAGTGATCATACTGCGCGAGGTAGGTCAGGTGTTCTTCAGCGCGTTTCCGCTCGATGGCATAACGGATGGCCCGGGCTAACAGCTCGGGATGACCCTGACCTTTGACGAGGTAATCTTGCGCCCCCTGTTGCACGGCCTGAAGAGCCAGGCTTTGGTCGGTCACGCCGCTCAGGACGACAACGGGGACCGTCGGATTCATGGCATGGACCTGTCTGACCGTCGGAAGACCGAATGTGTCTGGGAGGGAAAGATCTAAGAGCACAGAATCGAACCGCTCGCGACTGAGAAACGAGAATCCCTCTGCCAGCGTTTTCGCCCGGGTAATCTGGAACTCCTCCATGCTCCACTCAGAAAGAAGATCCTGCGTGAGTTCAGCGTCAACGTCGTTGTCTTCGATGAGGAGCACTTTGATCATCTGACACCCTCGCTCTCGCGTGAACCTTTGAGTCCGGTTCTAGTTTCTAGGTCTGGACCGGCTGCCCGTGACAACGCCCGCGACCATGAGAAGCTAAGTATAGCCAAGAGACGAGGGAGGATAAAGAAAATGCGAGAATACGGTATGGGAAAGGCGTGAAACCCGAAGGAAACCCTACGCCACGGACAAACATGCGGCAGAGGGCTCACAATACTCCTCTCCCCAGTGAAGCCCATGACCACCCCTTGTAATGCGGTGCACACCACGAGATAGCTACGTAGGGTGGTCAGGAGGGACCCCGGCGAACGATCTGGAATGCGGGCAACCTGACTTAACCTACATGGAGTGCTTCAGCTCGGCGGCGAACCTCTTCAGCTTTTTGCGATTGTCCAAGGTTGTCGTAGAGTGAGGCGATATTCGCATGCAAGTGCGACAAGAGTTGGCCCAACTGTGCTTCCTGTGCGATCACATTCGCTTCAAGGGCCAGTTTCTTTTCTTCACTCCGGCGGAAGCGTTCCTCAAGTCGTTGGACGAGTTGGATCCAGCCTTTGACCTTGCCCGAATCCAAGTCAGGGAGAGGAGGCAAGGCTTCGGCGCGATCGAGAGATTTTTCAGTTTGATTCATCCAATTGATGAAGACGAGAAAATCACCGAGCGTAATTTTTAGTGCGGATGAGGCGCCTTCTTCTTCAATAACCAAGTCTTCCATTACAACTCCTTGTGAAACAGTTTATTTCGGATAGTGGATGGCGGACGACGAAATAATTTTAGTCAAATTCCGTTGTAGTTTTCTGTTATCGGCCTTTGAAATACGAGCAACCCAGCAAGACCGACCCAAGCCACCTCCTTTCCATGTAAGGCCTTTGGCAAAAACCGCGGAGTAGCTCCCCAAAGGGGCACCCAATAGGTACATCTGGTGGTATTGTTCGATTAATACTGCGCGGCAGTGGTGTTGTCAACAGATCTCTCGTGGAAATTGATAAAGAGAAGCCTCTCCTTGGTCTTCGGCATGCAGACGAAGCCAAAAAGAGGAGAAACTAAGCGATGGCTACCCTTGTGGCAAGAGAGGTGGAACGTTCGGATAGATTCCGCGCGGGAGAAGTTCGGGACCGATGGTCCCTTCGCAGGCGTACCCTGGCTCAAAGGGCCAGAGGAGGGACCGACCTTCCCAAGAGCCTTTCACTTGAACCGTGCTCATCGAAACTCCAAGTCGAGCAGCCTCCTCACGCATTGTGGAGAGACAGCCTTCGTAGGAATATGCGCGGCGACCCAGGATGATCGGGTTGCCCGTTTGGCTATGGAATACGGTATAGGACTCAGCGCAGCCTGCCAGAAGCAGCGTCATCATGAGCAACAGACCTTTAGTCACGCGCCCTCCCTCTCGCTAACGATCTGATTATTATCAAAAATGTGTCTCTTGCCCCGCGCTGGATCGAGGTGACAGCGCGAGAGGGATTTCATTTTTGACAAGCCGACCTAATCGGACTTGGTCTTCGCCAGGCATTTGAATAAATTCGACGCCAAACCGTCGCCCTTCGCACCAACGTACTTTGGCTAATCCGACTCGGAGCGGAGGCGTGGTGTCAGGGACGAGCATTCTCATCTCAAGATAGGAGCCGGGCTGTACTCGTTTTCGGCTGTGGACGGCGCAACCAGGAACAGACACGTTGAGCACGGTTCCCTCTCCCACATAGGCCTCACCAGCAAACACAACGGGGAACTGTGTGTGGACTCGTTCGCAGTACCGCAGCTTCGCCATGGCTGTCGACTCCTTCTCGGCCAGACAATTAGAAGGGCTTAGAGTACCACAATCTCCTTCATCGCACGAGAGAACCCCTCTTTCGAGGGATGGGCATAAGAGAGATTGGGGAAGCTCCCACCGACCTCCCAACGAACCGCAAAATGGGGCAAGGAGAGTCAAGCGCGGAAAGCCCCCACTCAGTCCCCCTACGAAAACTGGAGTCACTGGTCGGCTCGAGTCATTGTAATAATTATATGACTAACCAGCTTGTCCTCCATCTATGCACGCAGCCCAACCGTACCAATCGATTGCCCGTGATCTCGTGTCGCTCTTGGGGGCGGATGGATTAGAGTAGAGATCCGTCCGGCCCCAAGCGTCTACTGGGATCAAAAAGCGAGGCGAGGCGAATCGTACAATCAGAGAGTTGGGGAAATGGAGGCGTTAGACGGGCTTTTCTGCGACGTACTCCAAGTACTTCCACAGTCCCTTGGCATCATCTTCAGTCAATACCAGAGGAGTATTGTTAGCGGATCCGGCGAAATAGACCTTGAGCGACATCTCATCTTGCCAAATCTGTGCTTCGCAGTAACTCACGCTATCGAGATTTACGGCTTTCTTGCCAATACGAACGAAATGCATAGCGTCTCCTTCCCCTGCGCCAACTCCTCGCCGACTATATCACCGTATGGTTTTCAGTCAAATGTTTGCCGTATTTTCAGGCAGGGTATCGCGGACACAAAACGAGCGAGGACTTCAAGAACGTTGAAACTCCTGGGGATAGATCAGTTGGAGAGAAACGGTTGGTTGCGGGGGAAGGATTTGAACCTTCGACCTTTGGGTTATGAGGCCGTTAAGCGTTAGTTTCTCAACACCCTGATTTTCCGTCTGGTTTCTCGCTTTTATAAATTAATCGAGGACTTACGGCTATCTATCGGTTGCGGTGGCTTCTAACCATTCTATGCTTTTCGACGCTCTCTAGCACAAATTTAGCACATACGAGTTACGTAAAGCGTACAATGTGATATCCTGACCATGATCAGAAACTTTCGAGACAAGACGACGCAGCGATTCTTTTCAGGAGAGATGGTCAGGGAGTTCTCCAGCTTCCGGAAGGTGGCGGAGCGGAAACTCACCATGCTCGACAACGCGTCGGATCTCAAGGACCTGCTGTCACCGGCAGGAAATCGGGTGGAGAAGCTGAAAGGGAATCGGGCCGGACAGCACAGCATCAGGATCAACGATCAGTGGCGGATCTGTTTTGTCTGGATGGTTGACGGACCCCATGAAGTCGAGATCACCGATTATCATTGAAGGAGACAACACCATGATCAAGAACGGCATGCGTCCGATTCATCCGGGAGAAATCCTGCTGGAGGAGTTCATGAAGCCCTCAGCCTCTCCCATCAATGCCAATATGCTCGCCAAGGTCATCGACGTGCCGGCCAACCGGATCACGGCGATTCTCAAGGGACAGCGTGGCATCACGGGCAATACCGCTGTGCGTCTGGCGGCGTTTTTCAACACGACCGCTGAGTTCTGGATGAATCTGCAGAAGACCTATGAGCTGCGCCTTGCCGAACGAGCATTCCCGGCTAAGGTCAAAAAGCATATTGAGCAAAGCAAGGAAGCGCTCGTTTCAGCCTGATGACCAAACAGTCCGTTCTCGCCTCACGATCTCTTTGTTCCTCCTTCCACTAAAACCACTTTCGAAATCAAGGGAAGCCCCCAGAGAGCCGGAGTTTTACCGTTGAAGAAGCTGAATGCTTCAAGGCATGAAGGGCAATCCACCCATGGCCGGCACGCGCGAGACTAAGCAGGATACGCGCTTCAAAAATCTTGCTGGGATGATTGCGGTAGAGGGTAAGTGATTCAAGGGTCGTTGGGATGCCTGCTTCGCTTCGCAATTTCCAATGCCTACATACGATGCTACCTCATTATGGTGTCCCCAACCGGCACTGTCAGAGAGGGTTCTGCCCCTCCCCTAACTTTCCTGATTAACTTTACCGTGCACGCAGCATCGGCATGCGCGCGCCAGGCCAGAGCCATGCTGCCTGCCCTCCTCGACACATTCGGCCAACTTGAGCACTTTTGATCAGTCACCATCAATCCAAAGGCCTACCATTGAGGGAAGGATGCGTCTATTCCGTCCCCAAAATACCTCATAGCAGTCACTCGGCTCTCAATCGCTCACCGCCGCGGAACGTTCATTCTGCCATGCGGAGTGCCGGGAAATTTCCGTGCAGGTCAAAATTTAGTTAACCATTTCCATTGCAAAGGAGGCCACGATGTTCTTGTTCAAATTGTTCATTGTAGGTGGATTGTTCGCGATCGGGGTACTGTCTGTCGAGGCGGCAGACCTCGAAACGAAGTCGGTCGATAAGAATTGCTGGATCGAGGTGTTCGATGACAGCAAGTACGATGCCGATGACCCGCATGTCAAACTGCAGGGCCCGAAAGAGTATGCATCGCTGAAGAACCTCAACGGGAAGAATTGGAACAATGACATCCAAAGTGTCATCGTCGGCTCCGACGCGACGGTGCGGGTGTATTCGAAACAGGATTTCAAGGGTACGGAGCTCGCCTTCTTGCCGGGTCAGCACGTCCCGGACCTTTCCAAGCTAGATATGTCCAATGAAATAGAATCGATGAAGATTGCATGTGGGGAATCTGAGGGCCAGAACCAGCCGTCCAGTAGTCGCATGGGTGATCAACAAAGCAACCGAATCGGTACGCAACCCAGTGGACGACCCAGTGATCCCACAAGCTCCACGTCGACCACCACGACGACGACGACGACCATGCCTCCTCAGTAAGGAGCATCAGATGCCTATTCAAGTAGGTGACCGTGTGCCGTCCGCGACGTTCAAGCAACTCAGCGCCAACGGCGTGGCCACTATCGATACGGCGACGCTGCTCAACGGTAAGAAAGTCGTGCTCTTCGGCCTACCGGGTGCGTATACACCGGTGTGTTCGGCCCACCATCTGCCCGGCTTTGTTGCTAAAGCCGCCGAACTGAAGGCGAAAGGCATCGATGCCATCGCCTGTATCTCAGTCAACGATCCGTTTGTCATGCAGGCGTGGGGCAAAGAGCATGGGGCCGACGGCAAGGTCATGATGCTGGCGGATGCGGACGGCGCGTTCACGCGCGCGATCGGCTTGAGTTTCGACTTGCCCGAGTTCGGGTTGAGCGGGCGCTCAGAGCGCTATTCGATGGTGGTGGAGGACGGGGTGGTGAAAACCATCAACGTGGAAACGAGTGTCCTCAATCACGGCATCAGCAGCGCCGCCACGTGCATGCTGCAAACGTGAGGCATAGCTGAGTCCTTCGCCGAATTCAGCGCCATGGCCCTCGTCATGAAGAGACCGTCAACGACTGACGCGCGCAGGCCCGTTACGGTCATCACCCAAGAGGACTCCCCAGATGCAGGGTCTGTCTCAATCCCAAACCCATAACCCACGTCAATACAGCATAACATGGCTCTAGAAGCTGCTTTGCGCTGTGTCTACGAGTACGTTCTGTTAGGGTGAAGCAGGGTCAATTTAGGTCAATTTCGCCCTAAACGTAACACGCAGGTTAACACGAAGGGTTTCTCTGTAGACATGATAGCTAGAAGAACATCTTCGCACCGAACAAGAATCCAAAGGACGAGGCGTTCCAATCATTCACGCGGTCCCCGTCGATCGTCGCGTGACCGTCGTTGCGTTTGTAAGCCATCTCGGCATTGAGCGCGAATTGGTTTGTCACCATGTAGTCCGCGCCCCAGCCGAGACGCCAGGCGAAGGTGTTACTGGGTGAAATGGTAGTTCCGCGGATCGCACTGCTTTCCCCGAAGCTATTGACGTTCATGCCAACGCTCATGTTCGCGTATGGAATGACCGGGCCGAGTTTGAACGGACGGACTTCCACCGTCGGAAGCACCGACACGGTATCCTGATGCCCCAAGTCGACGGGGAAGCTCCGCACGCCGTTGCTTGTTTTATGGCATCAAGGTAAAGTCCTGGCTTGGTGCATCGCCCCCTGAAATATCCACAGGAGCGAGGGAAGACTTGGTCACGTAACCAGTCGCGGAAACCTGGATTGTATACTGCCCTGCCACCGACGCAGGTTGTTTGGTAAAGACGATTGGCAAGGGTGTGGCGTACGGCCCGAGCGAGGGTGCGTCAATGGGCAGCGTCAGATTGTATCCATAGTCACCGATTGGGAGAGCAGCGTCCATAACAGTAGCGACTGCCGATTTCACGGTCACGGTTGGGCCACCATTCAAGGCTTGCTTCGCGGCGACAATAACGGTTTCATCATCTATGGCTGGATTCAACGTCACCGTGCCGCTGATGCTATGGGTCGCGGAGGCCTCCAACGTAGGGGGCGTGACGACCGGAATTGGCGCGCCACTGGTGCTGACCGCTGTAATACTGGTGGTAGTTGGGACCGGAACTCCGGAAATGACTGCTGTCGCATGATCGTCTGCGGTAATCACAACGTCGTACTTCACACCCGTTCCCGCGGGAAGATGGGCGAGGAAGAATTTGCCGGTCACAGTATTCAGCACCGTCGCCCGAACGATGTCACCGTTGACCTGGGCCGACACGCTGACATTGGGCAGGGTTTTATCGACAAAGCCTTCGATGCCATTCAGCACAAAGGGAATAACCTTGATCACCGGCTTGAGGATGTACTTGCCGTTCCCGGTCTTCACAATGGATTTGCAGGCGTCAAAGTCCAACAACAGATCGACGCGTTGCCCTGATCCCACATCGAACTGGTGGATCAATTTAATGCCGCTTTGCACCGCACTCGGCGTAACGAGCGCAATCTCACTGGTTGTGTTTTCCAGGACAACCGAATTGGCCAAGGACTGACCAGTATTACGGTCTAACACCAGGCGCAGTTGCGTGTAATGGCCTGCTTCCAGCGGTGTCTCCCCCAAGCTTTCGAGCGCGAAATTGGGTTGTGTGGGGTCGTTCAGATCGAGCAGGTTGATTTTCCGCGGTGGATTGACGGTGATGTCGGTCCAGCCGGCAGCAGTATCGGTTGCTGACTCGCTTTGATGCACCCGCACTTTGCTGACCGTCACATTGACCGCCTCGAAGCCGCAGGCCGGTGCATCGGTCATCGAAACGCTCGCCGTTCCGGGTTGCGTAGTACCGCCACCATCACTGCCGCATCCGGCTATAAAACCAGTCAGCAGCAATCCCATCAACCATGTGAGTTGTTTGGAATGATTCTTAAGTGTGTTCATGATTCACCCCCGTTGATTGGATTGATGGGATAACATCGGCCATCAAACCTTTAGTCGGCGATACAAATAAACTGAACAAACCGTCTCTCGATCGTTAAAAACAGGTTCAACCCTGCCATACAAAGCAACTCCCATGCTCTTTAATTAGGCTTTACAAAAATTGTCCTTGCCGCTGCTATGCGTGGAATCTATACCTGTGCAAATGATTACAAAACAACTACTTATACACACTCAGCAAGTCGTCAGCCATGCTCTCATTATGTCGTGTGCCTAGCAACCCTACTTTCGTAGGTGCCGCATGTGAAGGCATCTTGATACAGGTCTTAGCCAAAAGGGGATGGGCCAAAGGCAGCTTATGGTCCAATGATTTATGAGACAAAGCAGTGCACGGGGAAGCGGCGGCGGCTCTTGACCAAGCACAGGGACTGCCACAGCCAATGCGACCAACGCAAAGATAAGGCTATGAAGGTTTATATCATTGCGCCCATGCTTAACATGAGCAGCCAACGGAGGCCGCAGGCCGTAGGAGGTCCGCTCGATGGAAGAGTTAGGGCACATTCTCCTTCCGCAGCAAACGACGGATTCCGAGCACGCAAAGGCCCGCAGCACCGGCTGCTAGACAGAACCACTGCAATGAGTCGAGCGACACCACTTGAAGGAGTGGATTCGCATTGCTAAATGGCGCCAATGGCGTAATGTCGTGGTGCATGAGACTGTCCAGCACGATGTGCGAGTACGTGCCAGCGGTGGCTCCCCCGGTGACCGACCATAACCCAAGCTCTTGCCACTTAAAGGGGTTTGGTAGCGACAGCCGAGACGTGAGCCAACGACAGCTGGCAAAGAGCAAGACCGTGGCCACCGCGACCAGTGACGCGCCAATGTAGGTGTGGAAGAACCGATGCACCGGATCCTGGTGCGTGAGCAAGAAGTACAGCGGCTCTACGTCGATGAGCACATTCGATGCGCAGAACGCGAGGAAGCTCACATGTTTGGGCGCCAGCGCGTGGATTGCAGCACCTGGTCCAAAGTGGAACGGGGTGATCGGCATTGGGGATCGATGCGCCCTAACTATTGAGTGTACTGACCGGCATAGTACGCACCGACGGACTGCGAGCTAGCGCGTGATTCCTTCGGTTGTTCAATCACGTGTCAACGTTTCCCCGAGCGTCGCATCGGTGTGATATACAGGCCCGCATAATTCCATTATAGCTGCATGGCCTTGAAGGGTTGATATCTCAGTCCATATGTTCTGCGAGTCCCGAGATGAAAAAGCCCTGCGTTCAAAATCCTCTATCTCTACGGTCATCGCAACGCCTCATTTTCCTTTTGTTTACGCTCCTCGCAACGGCTGGCCCAAAAACAACTGATTTTGACAAAGATGGCGGATTATTTAGCTAGGCCAAGCCTAACTGCCTCGTATTTGTTTCTGAGCATCGTCACAAAATTATCACCACTTGCAATCTTTCCTAAATCATCAGACGAAATCACTATGATTACGATTCCTCGATCTTGGAAGTATCAGTCAGTCCTTCAAACCGCTCGACCCGCATCACGACAGCTTCTCCTTTGGCCTGCTGAACCTCCTGCGCGAGCCACTGGAAGGCTTCCACACACTCATCACGGTCAGGAAGGACATACACCCCGGCCTTGGGCGTGATCGCCCCTAACCGCTGGAGCCGACGCCACAATGCAACTCGAGGACTCGAGGACGCTTTGGACGGGAGCGAATATGAAAAGACGATCCATGCCATGCTGGACAATGAGTATAACGTATGATGGCAATATACGTTACAGCTATAAATCGTGTGGCTTTGAAATCTTTTCAGCTAGGCACACGTGATATCACTACAGGAAATCAGCAATCCAGAGCAGGTCACCACCCCTATTTCTATCTCGGTCGTGCGCAGAAGTCCGATGATCTCCTCTGCCGTATACCGTTTTCGTGCCATGCCGCACCTGTCATCGACTGGAATCCCACTCCAGACCCGACCTGCTTTTTTTATAAGGGACTGCTCACTTTTGTGCAAATTCTAAAACAACCCTTACGATAGGATGTAACAACATTCATTCACGGAGGCACTATGAAAGTTACCAGGATAATGATGATGGTTGGATTCTTCGTACTCCCCTTCGCCCTCATGCTCCCTGCATTGGGTGCCGAGAAGGAAGCCGAGAAAGCGACGCACGGCACCTTGGATACGGGGGCCATTGAACGCGAGCTGGGGAAAGCGGGGGAGGCGAAGGGCGAGGTGTATAAACTGTCATGGCCCCGAACGGATCTCAGCGTGACCGTTGGCGACGTCACGGTGAAGCCCGGGCTCGGGCTGAGCAACTGGATCGCCTTTACATCTGTGAGCGGGGGAGCGGCGATTTACGGAGATCTAGTGCTCACCGAGAATGAAGTGTCTCCCGTAATTCGAGAACTGGAAGCCCGTGGCATCCAGATCACGGCTCTACACAACCATCTTATCGGTGAAGTGTCGCGCGTCATGTTCCTCCACTATTGGGGACAAGGCGATTCGGCAACTCTGGCTCGGAACTTTAAAGCGGCCTTGAGCAAGACCAAGACTCCCATGACCGAGGCAAAAAAAGGTGAGACGCCACCGGAGGAGGTGGGATTTGATCCGGAGCAGTTCCAGACGCAACTCGGCCAGAAGGGGTCCGTAAAGCATGGCGTACTGCAGCTCTCCGTGGCGAGGCCGGAAACCATCAAGGAGAGCGAGGTCGAACTCCCGCCGAGCATGGGAATGGGCACGTCGATAAACGTTCAGGCCGCCGGAGCGGGTCAGGTCGCAGCGACCGGCGATTTTGTAATGACCGCTGATGAAGTGAATCGGGTGGTGCAGGCCTTAGAGAAGCATGGCATTAAGGTCACAGCTCTTCACAATCATCTCTTACATGGCTCGCCGAACCTGTTCTTCATGCACTTCTGGGCGCACGATACCGCGGAGAAAGTGGCCCAGGGATTGAAAGCCGGCTTGAATGCGATGAAATGAACGGACATAGGAGATACTCAACGTGAAACCTAGACTCGCTAGAACCATCATTCCATTCGCTTTCCTGGGAACCCTGCTCGTGAGTCTAGGAATCAGCATTTCGCTCTCATCTGCTGCAAATGAACTTGCGCCAAGGCTCTGGACATTTGATGCCGATTTTCCCGGAACGCTCCCCCAAGATTTCACTATCGGAACTCAGTCTGATGGGAGGCCTGCTGGGGAGTGGAAGGTGCTACAAACTGAACAGGCAGAAAGTCCGCCTCAGGTGCTCGGCCAGATGGGGAAGAGCGCGGAGTACAACACGGTGCTCATCAATGGGACCAGTGCCACTGATATCGATCTTCGAGTCTCCTTCTTGCCAATCGAAGGAAAAGCGGACATGGGAGGCGGTCTCATCTGGCGGGCAACCGATGATCGGAACTACTATCTGACGCGGGCTAATCCCCTTGAGCAGAATATCAGGATCTATCGCGTCATCAAAGGAGTCCGACACCTGCTACAGAATTTCAACCAGACGATCCACTTGAAACAGTGGCATACACTTCATGTCATCCACCACGGCACGAAGGCACAGGTGTTCTATGACGATAAGCCGGTGTTTGATCTCGAAGATCAGACGTTTCAATCGGGACGCATTGGGCTGTGGACCAAATCAGATGCCGTAACCTATTTCGACGACCTCAAGCTTCAAATCTTGAAATGATGATAAACAAGAATTAAGCACTACCTCGAATTGTGCCATTACACGAGAATGCGCCCGTGAAAGTCGGCCTCGGGCTTGAGGTGCGCCTTGATCAGGGTCTGATGAATCGCGTCACCTTCATCCTTGGTGTAGCCCGAGGACATCGGGTCGTCGTCGTTGAAGCGGTTAGTCATCGGGTGACAATATCGTGTGGAAAGCCGAAAAGTACATATGCGCCATCACCGGCCTTTGCCCCTTTCTTCGCACCAGCCTATACTGGGCCTCCCTGCGAGGACCCTATGCCACTCATGGTTAAATTTAAGTATAGGTACCAACGTATTCAGTCTAGCTAGTCAAAGTCTTAGCGAAACGGTATCCTAAATGACCGCAACGTTCCCACCTTCCTGGAAAGGGTGGTGAGTTGTGACGCAGCTCGGCCAAGCAATTCTTGTCGACACCCCCACCTGTGAGCCTTCACGTTCCGGGGAGTGTCTAAGAAGTTCCCTATGCGAGGTTAGCCAAGGGGAACCGAATGCCTGAACATCACTCAATAACTGTTGCCGATGATGCCGAGCGTTTTCGCGTCATCAAGCGATTGTATTTGCAACGCGAAAGGGAGCTTGCGGCAGTACAGCGCATTTCAGAGGCGTTGTCTCAACGAATGAAATTGCAGGATTTGGTCGAACAAGCGCTTCGCACGACACTAGACGTGTTGAATGCGGAAAATGGCTCGCTTCTCCTGGCTGATGCCGAGAGAGAACAGCTCGCGTTCTACTATTCCATCGGGAACAAACCGGTGCCTCATGGGACAGTGATTCCCTGGACGCGAGGAATCGCGGGCGCTGTGTTTCAGTCGGGCAAAGCAGAAGTTGTGAGCGATGCCCAGAAAGACCCTCGGTTTCATTCCGACATCGATTTACTGTCCGGATCGGTCACACGTGACATGATCACTATTCCACTGAAAAGGTGGGACGGTGATCCCATTGGTGTGGTTCAGGTGATGAATAAGCGGAATGGCCAGCTCGATGAGCAGGACGTCGGAATTTTGACGATCATATGCGCGTTAGCTACCGTGGCCATCGAACAGGCCAGACTGTTTGAACACACGAAACGCGCTGAACTGGCGGAGGAACGAACTCTGGCGCTCACACAAGCACAAGCGCATCTGCGAGCCTTGCTGGATGATCATCTCGTTCAGCTGGATGATCATCTCCTTCAAATGTTAGTGGTCGGAAAAATGAAGCTTTCGCAAGCAGGGGAGCTGCCAGGTCTCATACCTGAATGTCAAGGTCTACTCAATGAGCTCGACCAGGTGCTGACAAAGTCCATCACATACACCCGCACTTTGCTGGCTGACTTAGCTCCACCAGCCTAGCGCGACTTTGGATTGCTTGGTGGCCTCGAATGGCTCGTCGAACACGACGCATCACCTCTGCCATGGCGTATTCGCTTCTGACGGCGGTTT
>JBDSDL010000202.1:0-3842 GCA_039920585.1 Nitrospiraceae bacterium
GCCTTCGCTAACATAAGCCGCACGGACTTTCTCACGTCCGCCTCATCGTCCACGACCAGCACCCTCCCGTTACTCATAGTGTCCGTCCTCCTTTTCCAGGTTAGGCCCTTAGCGTCCTCTAGCAGATAGCTCTTGTTTATCTGGTCTGGTCGGTTTGTCTCGTTTTTGGATTAGACCAAGCCAACCAGATAGACCAGATGCACCCTCTCCAGGTAGTCAACGGTACTGGGATACGGAATAAAAATCAATGGCCATCCCCTCAGATGAGGGGATATCCAGTTGGGGGGATTACGTTGATGATCCTGATGGGAGATAATCGCCGGACTCACAGAGAACCAGACGGACGAGATTCCTCAGCTCTTGCCGTACTGTGTATGAACACCTCTCACTCGCCTGGGAAATGGCTCGACATGACGACTTCACAACTCTCCGACATCACATCCCATCAATTACCCACACCCGAAGCGCACGAAGCGCTTACGCAGCTTCTTGCTAGACGAGAATTGGAGCTTGCCGCTGCGCGGCGAATGTCAGAGGTCTTTTCTCAACATATCAAGCTCCAAGACCTGCTGGAGCAGGGGCTGAATATCGCGCTGGACGTCGTGAATGCGGAAAATGGCTCCGTGCTGCTGGCCGACCCTGACACGCGCACCCTGGTGTTTTATCACTCCATTGGTCAAAAACCCGTGCCGCAAGGCACTTCGGTGCCTTGGCATGAGGGCATCGCCGGAACGGTTTTTCGGACAGGAGCTCCTGAAATCGTCCCTGACGCACAAACCGATCAGCGCCACTTTAAAAAAGTCGATGAATCGACGGGCGCCATTACCCATGACATGATCACGATTCCCCTCAAGCGTTGGGAGGGTGACCCTATCGGTGTCATTCAAGTCATGAACAAGCGCGGGGGGAAATTCCTTGATCGAGACGACTTGGCTATTCTCACCATTATCTCGTCACTCGCTGCTGTCGCGATTGAGCATACTCGATTGGTGGAAGCCGCAAAGCTTGCCGAGGTAGCACAATTGATGGGCGACATTACCCACGACATCAAAAATCTCCTCATGCCGATTGTCTGTGGCGCAGGTATCCTACAGACGGAAATCAACGAGATGCTGGATCGTATGCCCGATGTTGAAACCCAACGAGCCCATGCCAGCCGCACACTCTGCAACGAAGTCATTCAGATGTTGAAGGACGACGCGCTTCGGATTCACGATCGCGTCGGGGAAATTGCGGACGCGGTCAAAGAGCTGAGCACCCCGCTTGATTTTTCCGCATGTGAAATGGCCGGCATCGTCAGCAACGTCTTTCGCTCTCTGGGGATTCTTGCCCAGGAAAAACAGGTCCGACTGCGCACCGAGAACTTGGAGTTACTCCCATTGATCGTGGCCGACCAGCGACGACTCTACAGTGCTTTCTATAATTTGATCAATAACGCGATCCCTGAAGTGTCCGCTGGCGGCTCCGTAACCGTGTGCGGACAACTCCCTACGTTTGAAGGCGCAATCGTGGTGTCGGTCATCGATACGGGTGGAGGAATGCCGCCGGACGTAAGAGACCGGCTCTTCACCAAACGCGCCATCAGCACCAAGCCAGGCGGGACAGGACTCGGCATGAAAATCGTGAAGGACATAGTCGATGCCCACGGGGGAACGATCTGGGTTGAAAGTGAACTGGGAGTTGGGACGAAGATACACATCCAACTGCCTCAGGTTCCAGGAGAGTCGGCTCGCTCCTAGGAACCATGAAACGTTATTCGCGAAACGTGAAACGCGGGTCATCCGCGGAGCTGCAAGTGGGTTCGCACACAGACAGGCCGATCCGGTGGTCTTGCGCCTAAAGTATCATTCGTTTCCGGATTCATTCGGACGTTTCACGTTTCACCTTTTCGATCGACACGGAGCCTACTCAAACACCGCTTGCTCTCCGATCGCCCGCCTGACGGCATCCAACACCGTTTGTGCTTGGGACGGCTTGATGAGATAGTCCACCACACCTTGCTTGAACAGAGAAGCCGCTGACTGGACATCGGGATGTCCCGTCAGCACGATGACAGGCACCGACGGAAGCGTCGCTCGGATGAATGCGACGAGATCCTTTCCGTTCACCTTTGGTAAATCCATGTCGCAGATGATGGCATGGACGGGAAAACCAGTGGGATAGGATTGGATCGTAGCAATGGCTTCTTCGCCGTCAGCGGCTTCAAGCACTTCGTAACCACCTTGTTTCAGCGCAAGGCTAACTGTTTTCCTGACATGCTCTTCGTCATCGACGATAAACACTCTCCCCTTTAACATACTCGTCACCATGCTCGTCCTCTCTGCATCAACTGTGAAATGATCGCTCACACTACGGTCTGTCTGGCCTATCTGGTTTGGTTTGTTTGTCTGGTCGATTTGATTCATCTGCTTAATTCCCTTCAACCAAACACACCAAATAACGATCTGTTTATGTTGCAGTTTTTTCCGCTGCCTGTAGGTATCGCTCCACATGAGGCCAGTCCGCTGCCTTCACATGTTGTCAGGATGATGTACGCCTCCATCTCCCTCTCTACTATCCCCTCAAATAGGCACCCCCCTCATTTGAGTCTATTCATTCCGATCACGCGGACCAGTACATTAGAACCCATTAGAACCCATTGAATCAAACCCGGCCTTTCTGGTTTATCTTGTTTATCTGGTTGATTTGGTTTATCTAGTTGATCCGATTAAACTAAATAAACAAGACAAACCAACTAAACCAATTAAACGAGACCAGTCTGCGGAGCCTACAGCGTGGATATTAGAATTCTCGGATGTCATGGCTCCGATGCCCTACTGCAACCTGCCACTGGGCCTCATAGATGTAGTACATGTAGCTTTTTACTGAACGAGACTCTCCTTCTTGACGCCGGGACTGTGGCAAGCAAGCTCTCACTGAGCGAACAGGCGCAGATCCGCCATATTGTTCTTTCACACCTTCATTTCGATCATATTAAAGGGCTGCCCATGCTAGCCGACAATCTGAGCGAGCAGGTGAGCGCCCCGCTCGTAGTGGCGGCTATTCCTGAAGTGCTTCACGGACTGCAACGTCACATCTTCAATACGGATGTGTATCCTGATTTTTTCAGCATCCCTTCGCTGGAACGTCCCGCGCTTGCGTCGTCCTATCTGAAGCCTGGAAATGTGTACTCGTTCTCAGGAATCGATATCACACCTATCCTCGTGAATCACACCGTTCCAACGACAGGATTTATTGTGCAAGATCGCGCCTCTGCATTTGTCTATAGCGGAGACACCTACTCCACTGATGAGTTGTGGCACGAAGCAAAACACATTCCTCACCTCAAAACCGCCTTTATCGAATGTTCCTTTCCAAATTCCATGAGTGACCTCGCCCGCATGAGCAAACACCTCACACCGGCTTTGCTCGCCCAAGAGCTCAGGAAACTCGATCGAGACGATATAACCGTGTATGCCTACCATCTGAAGCCGGCATACAAAGATCAGATCCTGCGTGAGCTTCATGAATTACATATCCCCAGGTTAACGGTCCTTGAGGAGGACCGCACGCTCACGATCTAGCCCGCATTATTCATAAGCGCGGCTGCTACAATCGCCAATGTTTGGGCGAGAGGCGCGTGGCCAGAGGCTAGGGGTGAAGCCTTCCGGCCGTAAACACGGCTCTTCCCTCTAGCCCCTGGCCTGGCCAGGCCTGTTGGCACGATTTCGCAACAACATTCGCGAGTAATCATGCATCTCGACATCATCACCATCATCGGCATACTGGCTGGAGCGTTCTATGTCGCCAGTCAGTTCCAGAAAGACATGATATCCCTGCGGGTGCTGGCATTGGTTAGCAAC
>JBDSDL010000203.1:0-3966 GCA_039920585.1 Nitrospiraceae bacterium
GTAGAGTACTACGTCATCACAGCTTACAATAAGAAGGGTCATGAGTCGCGCCCCAGCAACGTTGCGGTCTTCATCCCAGCCGGGACTCCGCCGGCGCCGCCGACTCCAGGAGGCCTCACTGTCGTACGGTAAGACCTACGCTATCTTAGCAGGATAGCCGAGCGAGACTGATCAAACGGCCTCTACTGGTCTCTCTACCGGTATCTGATTGGGCGGTAGTGGGTCAGTTTGAAAGGGTAAAGTATTGGTTTTAGGCTTCACGGGCTTGTTTTCTGCTTGAGCGGTCATGTATAGTGGCCGTATGGCAAAAAGGAAAAAATCATCTGATGTAAACGTCACAGCCTTTGAAATCCTCAATTCCATTATTGGGGAACCGCCCGCTCTCCCCATCAAGAAGAAGAAAGCCCCCGCAAAGAACCCTGCTGCAGTTTCTCTGGGACGCCTAGGAGGGCTCAAGGGAGGGAATGCCAGGGCTGCCAAGCTCTCGGCCATGCGCCGAAGCCAAATTGCTCTAAAGGCTGCCAAGGCTCGCTGGAAATAATAAAACAAATTGTTATCCACAGAGTACATATTCCCAATTCCCCGCGGGCCTCATGAGTCTAACCACGAACCTTCGTCCCGCAGCAAGTGATGGCCTGGTCTTGCGCCTTAGTTCGCATCCCTCCTACAATATGCCTCCCTGCGAGGCCCCCATGCCCTTCTCGATTCACCTCCCAGTACACAACTGCTGAAGTACACACGCCGGTAAGGATATTGGCCGGGACAAATGGTCCCCTGGAAGACAGGGATGGGTGTTGACCCTGCCTTACCCCACCCCGCTTCCGCGGTAATTCCTTCAAGTCTACCTCAGCCGGTCCGAGGAGGATACGCTTTCATCAGAAGATGAGGCAGTCCACAGGAGGGTCACGCCATGAATTGTCAGCAGGGGGGAGATCGGAGAAGCGCGGTCGAGTGAGCGCATCAAGTTCCAGTGTACCCTCGTCTTTACGAACGGCAGACAGGTGGGCGAGGGATGGGTCCTCGACGTGTCCGCGCAGGGCTGTTTCGTGGAAAGTCCCGTTCCCGTCAAGGAGGGGGACTATCTCCAGCTACGCCTCGTTCGCCCTGATTGTGATCTGTCCGCGTGTGTGTCGCTGGCGGCCGTCCAATGGGTCCAGGGGCTCCAGTTCGGCGTCCGGTTTATTCAGGTGGACGAGAAGCATTACGCTCGCCTTCACAATTTTGTCACCCAGGAGCAGGGGAATCCCTGGAAAAAGACGTATTACTCCTAAGAAAGACGAAGCGTTGGAATCACATTCCTCTCAGCGAGCAGAGATTCAGGCCCTCGGCCCACATTATGGCTGATCCTTGTCCTGTGACATCGTGGGGGTCGCGGAAAAAGAACTGCCGGTGGAATCGAGCAAGATCCAGTTGTTCTGCTCCCTCTTGCTCACGTCGCCAATGACGTGAGCCATCCCCTGAGACCATCCCTCCTTCTACATCCCAGATGCCTACTTCGGAGGTACTTCCTTTTGGTCTGTCGTCGGCCATGGCGGGCGCTACCCTTTTTCATGAGAGACAAGTGCGAAGGCCTACAACAAGGAGGTTGATCATGCATTGCTCACGTTGCCAGGGTCTCATGGTAAAAGACCAATTGTTAGACATGGAGGGCGGATATGGCCAGATGTGGACAACGAGCCTGCGTTGTGTGAATTGCGGTCGTATCCACGACTCCGTGATCGAGCAGAATCACCTGGTCCGGCAGGAGAAGGTCTTGGTGTTTTCAAGTGGTGAGCCGGACTATCAGGATGATGAAGTCCATCTTGGAGCAGAGTCGATCATCAGGCTAGTGGCCTGAAGTAACTGCAACCCCTCTATGCTTACGCGCACACGCTTGCTACCGTCACGCTCCCTGATGGAAGGAATCTCAACCGGGAACTCGTTAAGTAGGCTGGTGCTGGTGGTATCGGAAGTATGCGCCGCTAGATACAGAACTTGAGAAGCTAGAGAAGGAAGCACAAGACGCGAAGAAAGGGTTGTGGGCTGATCCACAGCCGGTGCCGCCGTGGATCTATCACAAAGGAAAGCAAGCGTAGACACGCTCATGCCTCCACTGTATCCTAGAAATCGACAGCGATCACAAGGACCACCCCATCCGGAGAAGTGAATGGACGAGTTCATCAGCGAGGACGATCTCAAGTCATTCGACGGATGGTTGCGGTATCAGGCTATTGATGCGACGGCGATTACGTCAGAGGAAATAGCGACGTGGCGGCGCATCTTCGAGGAAGCGAGGCAGCGCAGCGCCGTGAATCCTACAGTGGGATTGATGAAGCTTCAGCCGGTCCCCGGTGAGTATCGGTACGCAGTGGTAGTCAAAGACCTCGCCGACCTCCGACTTACCCTCTGGGTAAAGCGTTCGCGGAAGGGGGAGTTTTTCATCATGCTCCCGCGAGGTGATCGAGACTGGGACGTTCACACGAGTTACTATCTCGATGGTACCCTGCACATGAAAACCCACGGGAGTCAGGTCTTCACAGCTGACCGTCGCCAGCCGTTGAACGGCACGTTCCGGGGAAGTGAACACCTTGGGACCTATTTTGGCTATGGCCCGAAGAGCGTTGGAGCGATTTGCGATCCCATGGCCTTCGCTGGCGTGGTCGAGGTCTCGCCGGACGTATGGGGGCCAATGGACGGCTGGGTGGCGGTGGACCTCGTGGAGCCTGGCACAGAGCCCACTATGAAGATCCATTCCCCCCAAATCATCACCCGAAAGCAATTTACCGACATCCTACCGTGGGTCGTCATCACCGTGGGTATGCCGACAGGCTAAAACCGTCTCATGCTTGTCACCCACAGTTGGTGCGGTTCAATTTGAATCCCCTCCTGACTCTACATCCTCCCCTCCCTCATCATCGGCAATCGTCGCAGCCACATCTACCACCGGCCAGAATGCCCCGCTCATCTGGTCTATTGGCTAAAAAGTGACAGGTGTCAGCGGGTGAAATGAGGAATATAAATTAGAGTAATAATTAGAATGTAATTTATATATTATTGACACTATGCGGCATTATTAACTTAATACTGAGCTACCTGCGATGGCAGTTCAACGGAAAACCATCAAGTAGCTACTGTTTAATCTTGCCGAAGCGCATCTTCAGGAGTTGGAGCGGAAGGGAATGCTGCCGAAAGGGAAGAATTAAGCCCATGGCCAAGAAGGTCGAGTACGAGGGATATACCATTCACTCCACCCCGCAGTACCA
This sequence comes from Nitrospiraceae bacterium, assembly GCA_039920585.1. GTDB lineage: Bacteria > Nitrospirota > Nitrospiria > Nitrospirales > Nitrospiraceae > Palsa-1315. Next base: position 3,243 of record JBDSDL010000203.1, read on the forward strand.
GGCAGACTCGGAGCAATGGCGGCTGCGCATCTTCATCTCCTTAGAGGATCACCGGGGCATCAACACTCGCGAATTCTCAGCCGAGGGCGTGTATGCGACGGAGCAGGAGGCCGATATCCACGGGACGACCTTCGGCCAGCGCCTCATTGATGGGAAGGTGGACGGCCAGTCCGTCATGGATATGAAGGCGGAGGATCGCCGAACGACGCCGAGGCTCCGGGTGCAATTCCGCACGACGTTTTCGACTTCCTCGAAACTGGAGGGGACGGGCACTATGCTGGATCTGTCCACGGGCGGATGTCGCATCGAGAGTCCGGTCAGCGTGGAGCCGGGTGTGTCGTTGGAGTTGCGGATCTATGCGCCCGACATCGAATGGCCGCTCATGGTTGAGGCGGCCAGCGTACAGTGGGTGAGCGGCAAGATATTCGGGCTGGCCTTCTTTCGGATCACGGAGACGGAGCAGCAGCGGTTGGGGCAGGTGATCAATGCTCTGATGGCGGGTGAATCAACGAGCGACTAGGCTAGCGGCCTGTTTGCGCATTCTCTAATCCCGGCCGTTCGCCGAAGAACACGGCAGGCAACATGACGGGAAACCGCGGGCATTTACGTTTCTCCATGGAGATCCCTCCTGATCTACGCCCTCGACGAGTCCGGCGCCTCCGTTGCACGAGGGCGGCACGTCTGGCGTGACTTGACTGTGTTCGGATGTGGGCACGCTTTCGCG
>JBDSDL010000204.1:0-25627 GCA_039920585.1 Nitrospiraceae bacterium
CTGGCCCGTGAGATTGGCGATCCATTGATTGGCATAAGCTAACGGGAGGATTGCCAATCTGGGTAATTTGATCGTGGGCGCCTTGATGTCGGTCAATCGACTCAAGATCTCAAACACCTCGCGCAGCATCAAGTTCTTGTTTCCCAGAATGTAGCGCTCGCCGATCCGCCCCTTCTCCATCGCGAGCAGATGACCGGCTGCCACGTCATCGACATCGACGATATTCATCCCAGTTTCGATATAGGCCGGCATACGGCCTTTCATGAAGTCCACGATGACCTGCCCCGTCGGGGTGGGTTTCACATCCCCTGCACCGACGGGAGCACTCGGATTCACAATGACGACCGGCAGCCCAGCCTTCGCGAGCTTCACGACTTCTTGCTCGGCCAGGTATTTCGACCGTTTGTAGTGGCCGGCCATCTGCTCGAGCGAGACGGGCGTCTCCTCCGTGCCGGGTCCCCCTTCTGGTGGGAGGCCGATTGCGCCGATGGTGCTGCAGTAGACGATCCGTTCGACGTTCACGTCGCGAGCCGCCTCCAGCAGATTTTTTGTGCCGGTGACGTTGATGTCGTAAAAGATCGAGGGGTCTTTGGCCCAGAGCGCATAGTGCGCCGCCACATGGTAGAGCTGTCGGCAGCCGGTGAGCGAGGTGCGCAACGAGGCTGGATCGCGCAAGTCTCCTTCGACCCGCTCGACGGTCAGATTCTGAATATTCTGGAGGTCGGCTCCAGCACGTGCCAGGACGCGGACGTCAATGCCGTTCTTGACCAGCGCGCGCACCACTGCGCCGCCGACGAATCCGGTTGCCCCAGTGACGAGAACTTTCATCTTGAAGACGTGAAAGGTGAAAGGTAAAAAGTGAAACGTGAATAATGAGAAATCATAACCTGAACGGGAGGGGGTTGCCTCTCGCGTTGTATGCTGTAGGCTTAGTTTTTCCTCGACGTGATGTAGCGGGCCAGTTCGCGGAGCGGGTCTGCGGCTGGACCGAACAGAGAGAGGCGCGCGATGGCGCGGGCCACGCAGTCATCTGCGAGTTTCCTGGCTCCGTCGGCCCCGTAGAACGTTGGGTAGGTTTTCTTTCCTCGTTCTGCATCGGTATTGGGATTCTTGCCCAGTTCCTCGCGCGTCCCCGTCACATTGAGCACGTCGTCCGCAATTTGAAAGGCTAGCCCAACATCCTCGGCGTAACTTGTGAGGTCGTCCAGTTGGCGATCTTGCGCGCCGGCGGCAAGGGCGCCCATTCGCACCGCTGCGCGAATCAACATGCCGGTCTTATGCTTGTGGATATTCTGTAGTGTCGGAAAATCGATGTCCTTGTTTTCAGCCTGGATATCAAACACCTGACCACCTACCATCCCCATATTCCCTGAGCCGTAGGCCAGCTCTTGAATCAGCCGGACTTGGCGCGCCGGGTCGCAGCCCTTCATCAGATCCGGATGGCTGCAGAGGTCGAACGCCATCGTCAGCAACGCATCGCCGGCCAGGATCGCCATTGCATCGCCGTAGACCTTGTGATTCGTGGGCTTACCGCGCCGGAAGTCGTCGTTGTCCATTGCGGGCAGGTCGTCGTGAATCAAAGAGTAGGTGTGGATCAGTTCCAACGAGCAGGCGATTGGCATCAATCCCGGCGCCGGCTGACCTACTGCTTCTGCCGCAGCAATGGCCAGGGTCGGGCGGACTCGCTTCCCTCCCGCCATAAGACTGTATCGCATGCTCTCGTGGAGGGTGGTAGGCGGCGTGACCGCGCTGGGCATAATGGAATCGAGGAACCGATCCACGTCGACCCGTTTTTGTTCGAGGTAGTCCTTGATGTTCATGGGATAAATTGCCTGTGCTGCGACAGGCGCTGAACCGGCGCGGAGCGTAACAAATGGCCTGGGGGCTGTCAAACAGCGGAGGGGATGGAGCCTGATGATCTTCTGTGCTCGCGCAACGCGCGGCCTCAGAAGGCCCTCGTTGGACGCGCGCAGTAGAAGATCAATCAGCCCCCATCCTTAGAGAGAAACGAGCAAGCTTGGTGGGAACATGTATATCGTTCGATGCGCGCAGTAAAGGGCAGCCTTGGCCACCCCTATCCCACCGCCTTACGCCTCACGTCTCCCCTTGCCTCTCGCCTCGCGCCTTCGCTATACTTCATGGCATGAGTATCAGAAAAGGCGGCGGGAAATGGGAGCCGATGCTGTTGGGGATTGAGGCTCGGATCTGCAAGGTCTGTAAGGAAGAGCTCTATCGCAACAAGACGTTTTTGAGCGGCGGCTGGTCTCGTTGTGCCTTGTGCGAGGACTTCGTCCACTACAGCTGTCTGGCCAATGGCAAAGTCTCGTTCCTGAAAGCCCGACCCCGGGTGTGTAAGATCTGCCGTACTGCCCAAGAGGGCACTCCTTCTTCTCCGCCGAAGGCAGTGGTTCCGGTGGCCGTCGGGTCGTGAATTCCAGTTCACAATCAAGCCCAGTCGAAGCCCGTCCGGGCTGGCGGCATGCTTTTTTTTCTGACTTAGTCCGGTTCATCCTGGCGCCGGTGATTCTCCTCCTCAGTGGATTGTTCACGGCGAATTTTATTATCAACGGATCCTATACCTGGCCGGGGACCAGTCGAACGTTGGCGTTGACGCTCATCGTGTTGATTCTCTCCCGTGAATTCGTCTACAAGGAGCAACTGTCGCGCAATGAGTCGCCGGGCCGTGCGTGGTCGTCCGTGCTCTACTCCTGTGTGCTCCCCTATGTGATTGGGGTGGTGGTGATGGTGGCTTTGTGGGTGTTCTAGTCTGTTTGGTTCATTTGGTTTGTCTGGTTTGTTAGGTTCAACAAGACCAACCAGATAAACAAAACAAACCAGATGAACCGGGCTGGCAACCTGCTTCGGTGTAAGGACGGTCGATGGCAGAGATTATCCGCAGCGGAGCCTTTCTCCAACAATGTTGGTCGGTGCATCCGCTTTGTCTGACGGTCAAGCGCGTCGAGCCGGAGCGTATTGTGGTGCTGACGTGCAGCTCCTGCCGCATGGTGCATCGGGTGACCACCGGTGCGATCACCAGACAAGTATCGACGGGGGATTCTTCCGTGCCTGAACCGGATCCAACGAAGCCGGATGGGCTCGTGGCGCTCAAGACTTGTATGGGAACCCATACTTCGGCCCTGTCGGTTCGGGAGATGGATGTGTTTCAAGATGCGGTGTGGGTTCGCTGTGCGGAATGCCGGGCGCAGTACGATCTGATAGTCTCCCAGTTCGAAACGCATCAGAAATAGCCGCGCAGTTTGTGCTCAAGTCCCACCGGGATGGTAGGAGCGGGGCTGGCGCAAGAACGGCTCGCAGGATGCTCAAAAAGGCTGTCCAGCAAGGCCGCAGCGAGTGAAGGACCGAGGTGTACCCTCTGGGGCGCACGGTGCGACGAATAAGGAGCACCAAGTCTGTGCGCGCCGCCGAGTCGGTGAGGCGGCTGGGTCCCCGTTGAGGGCCTGAACGATGCGAGAACGCTGCTGGCGGACTTTTTCAGCATCCTGAGCGCTGATCGATGACCATGCCGTCACAGTTTACACACGAAGAAGCGGCCTTGATGGCCGATCGGAACTTCTTTCTCGCCAAGGTGCAGATCATGGCGAAGGTGCGCCGCTTGCTCACGGCCACGCATGCGGCCTTGAAAGAGGAAGTCGCAGCGGCTGCTCTGGTAACCCCGCCGAATTTTAATTCAGCTAACTGTCAATTTGTGAAGGGAGAGGCACTCGAATGCTTTCCCTACCAATATCTGGATTTCCCGAAACATTTCCACGATTCGAATGTGTTCGCTTTTCGGACGCTTTTTTGGTGGGGGCACCACGTCGTGTGCGCCTTGATGTTGGAGGGGGAAGGGATCAAGCCGCACAAGGCACGGATTGTGGACCGGTTTCATCAGCTCGCCGGGCAGGGGCTGGAACTATCGTTGGCGCCGACGTTGTGGGAATGGAAGCGTGGCGAAGGGTATACGTTGCCGATCACTCACGATCGCAAAGCCCAGATCGCCGCCGTATTGGCCGAACGGTCTTTTGTGAAGATTGTTCGGTTCCTGCCGTTTTCCGATCCGCGGATTCAGTCGGGTCAGATGCCGGAATTCAGCCGTGAGACGTTTCGGGCCATCCTTCCCATCGTGACCCGCTAACCCGCGAGACTGGCGGGATGAGTGAGCCAAGCGGGCGGGGGAAGGTTGGGAAGGGACTAGGGGCGCCAGAAGGCTTCCCAGTCTTCTTGCCGAATTTGCAGCGCTCGAAGCACATCGACCGGAAGACCAGTGGATAGCTGAGCTTGGGCCTCGTACCCCACGATTTGCTTGTGCAAAATGAACGCCATGGCTTTTAAGTGCTGTAGGCTTAGCCGAACCGTAGCCACACGTTCGATCGGCGGGGGAGAACCTGGAGCCACCGGATTGGCTCCGGAGACTTGAAAGTTCAGCGTGCACCCAAGCGGCCCAAGGTTGAGCTGAAATTGATCGGCATAGACATCAGGGACTTCGGCCATATGTCCTCCTCGGGGTTGGGTTGATCTAGCAGGATGCTTTCATCGGCTGCGGCCTTGCCCGCGACGGCGCGTCTTGGCGCGCCGGGGTTGGGCGGGTGAGAAGGTCGCCTTTTTGAGCATCCTGCGGGAATGGTTTTTTGTTGTGCCACACGCTTAGGTCATCGAAGTTGTTGCGTAACACAATAGTTTTTCCGCGGGCTACGTCGGAGCGATAGTAGCTTTCATTCTATGATTTGGTCAATGGAGTCACACTGCACCAGTATCGGCCAGCCTCGGTATTTGTCTCTGATCGTCAACTTGGGTACACTGAGCCCGCTTGAACGGTGGGGCAGCCAATCGCAAGGAGGATAACATCGTGAAACAGACAAGAGGACGACTGGGCGTTGGTATCGTGCTTACGGCAAGTTTGCTGATGGGCGCGGGCTGTGGGGGTACCGGGAAAACATTCTATCTGGATCTTCAGCAGAAACAGGCGGCGGCGCCATTCATGGAGCCGGAGCCAGTCAGGATCGTCATCGAATCCTTCGAGGATCGGCGACTGGAGAAGAATCGGCTCGGTCTGCGGACCCATTTGTGGGGTGGGGTGACCTATTTCAATGTGGCGGGTGAGCGACCAGGAGACGTGATTGCCCAGGCCTTTGTGGATCGTCTGAAAACGCGCGGATGGAAGGATCGGGCCTGGACGGTGCGGGTGGCTTCCAGCGGGGCCGTAACGAATTTGGACGATGCCGACATCGTCATCAGCGGGCAGCTGCTCGATTTTTCAGCCAACGCCAAGAGCCGACTCTTCTCGACCGTGGTACACACGAGCAGCAAACTGGTGATCACCGCGAGGAATATTGGCGACCAGAGCTCAACGGTCAGAATCATCGAGGGGGCAGAGCGCGATACCGTGGTCTGGTTCAGCGAAGACGATGTGCAACAGCTACTGGCGGCGACCCTGAAGGACAGTATCGATCGGTACCTCGCCGATACGACGATCGAGCAGAAGGCGTTGCGACCGGTACGTTGATGCGCTGGGGGAAGAGATGACCCACCGTGCGTGAACGTCGTTGGGAAACGACGACCCCGCTGACCTTCGGTCAGGTGCTCGCCGTGGGCGAACGGCTGGCTGCGTTGGGGTTGAAGCCGGCGGTGCCCGCGAAGGACGTCATCTGTTACGTCGAAGAATGGACGGTCGAGTCTCCTGATGATTTCGACCAGCTGGATGCCTGGTCCACGGAAGATGTGACCCTGATCCATGTCCGAGAGGGTTGGCAGGGAGATTTTTTTCTCCTGGCCGGAGCCTACCACACGGTTTACCAGCGTTATCAGGATGTGGGTACCTACTGCTCGATCAGCCATCCCTGGCGCATTCGAGATCCGTTACGGCTGCACGATCCCCGCAGCATGCTCTGGATTGGATTCCGCCACGCCCATTCGTTTATCCGTGTGCGGCTTCAAACGAACGAGGTCATCACTCCCGGCGAGACGCGGGGCGATGCCGAACGGGCGCAGTGGCTGGAGGAACGGCGCACGGCATTTCTCGAAGCGATCACGCTGCTGGAGCTTCCCATCGAGACATTGGTTGAGAAGCAGCAGCTGGTGTTGCGTTCGGTCGATCCCTCCGTACCCTTCTTCTGCTCCTGGCCCGATGCCTTTGGGCCCTGTCAGTTTGAATATAATACGGCAGACGCCTACGAGTTCCTGGTGCCGGCCAGTAAATTGGCCGCAACGTCTGCGCTGGAGCCCGCCGGCGTCCGAGCCTACCTGACGGGCTTTTCAGAGGACGCGCTCGGTAACTTTCAATCGATTGCACCGATCGCCCGTTCCGTGTATCGCTGTTCGGTCCATTGTCCGCTCGACGACTTGCCGGAGATTCGATCTGCAATCGAACCCGACGGCCGCCTCTACAGCACCCTCTGCGAGTTTCAAACACAGGAACTGCTTCCTGAATGTGAGGACGCCTCGGTGATCATTGGCGTGATCGGATCGGGCACGGGTTTTGGTATCGAGGCCCGTTTGAACAAGGCGCCGCTGAATGAAGGGGAGATGGCGGGGTGGCTGGAGCGACTCATCGGTCACCCAGTTGTCCATGCGCCCTTGCCCGCGTTTGTGTGATCTGCCCTGATGTGCGATGCGTAACGCCTCCCTCGCGAGCAACGAATCGATAAGAGGGTGTTTTCGAGCTTGCCGTCGCGACCCTATTCCTGAATCCAACTTTTCATTGAACAAACCACGGAGATTTTGCACAGTGAGGGCATGAGCCCACTGGCCAAGGTCCAATCTGTTCTCGCCAAGCCTGTCATGTCGGCCCTGTTTTTTGCCTCAGGCGTCACCTACGACACCGTGACGCTGACGCGTATCGATCGTCTGCTCGACAATCTGATTCTCCTCCTCTATCTCGTGACGCTCGGTTTTCTTATCGTCCTTACCGGTCGACTTGGCGTGGCTGCGGTGGAGCCGTCCGTAATCGAACCTCAAGGGTCGTCGTTCGCCAGATTCCTGATCAAGGCCAGGCCCTATTATCCGAAGGCCATGCAGTTTCTTCTGGGTGGACTCTTCAGCGCCTATGCCGTTTTTTACTCGCGCAGCGCGACGCTTACAGGCACCGGGGTCTTCCTAGGTGTGCTTGTTCTGTTATTGATGGCCAACGAGTTCTTGCGCGACCGTCTCTCGAACATGCGCCTGCTCGTTGCGCTCTATGCCCTGGCCAGCTTTAGCTTCTTCACGTTCTTTCTGCCCGTCATGGTCGGGACTATCGGAACGTGGGTGTTCCTGCTCGGAGCCGTGCTGAGCGTGGGAGTGACGCTGCGCGTGGTCCAGTTGATCTATCGGCGCAATCCGGATCGATCGCAGAGAGAAGCGGTCTTGGTCGGAGGACCAGCCATTGCCCTCATCGGCCTCCTGGTCGGGTTTTATTTCTTGAATTGGATTCCGCCCGTGCCCCTCTCGATGAAGTTCGGCGGCATGTATCGTGAGGTCCAGAAGCAGGACGGCCGATTTATGCTCAGCTTCGATCGCGAATGGTATCAGGTCTGGAAGCGCTCGCAGAATCCCTTTCCGTCCGATGAGCCGATCTACTGTTTCACGGCAGTCTTTGCCCCTGTGGATCTGAACACGACCGTCTACCACCATTGGTACTTCCGTCCGAACGACGACAAGCCCTTCACCCATGCCGACAAGATTCCGATCAAGATTGCCGGCGGTCGTGAAGGTGGCTACCGGGCTTACACGTTTAAGCAGCGGCTTGATCCGGGGGACTGGCGCGTGGACGTTGAAACCGAAGACGGTCGAGTGGTCGGGCAAGTGTCTGTTGAGGTGGTTGAGCGGGGAGAGACAGGGGCAACGACTAGAACATTCTTATACTAATGCCATGAAACGTCTGAGTGGTCTCAAGTTGCTTGAAGAGCGAGAGGGGGAGGGACGATCGACCCAGAAGGGCGACCGCGTCGTCTACAACAGCAGACTGTTTCTGAACAAGGGGGACGAGGTTCCGCTGAATGCGAAACAGGTGGAACACCTTCCCAAAGACATGATTCGAGTCGAAGGAGGCGTCACCTTCGTCGACCACAAAACCCTGCTTGGGAGCCGCCAGACAATGGCCGGTGTCGAGCATGCTTTGATGGGCATGAAAGTTGGTGGCTATCGGAAAGTCCGCATCAGTCCTCATCTGGCCTACCGAGATAAAGGCATTCCGGACCTCATTCCTCCCGAGGCAGTATTGATTTGTGAGATCTGGTTGCGCGACATTGTGAGTGCCCTTCCCTCGTAAGGCGCTATTAGGTGGTATATGAGCTCTCGTACTTTAGGATCGTGTCCCACTAGCCCCAATTGCGTCTCGACCCGGGCCCAAGACGAGGGCCATGCGATTGCTCCCATCTTCTATCGTAAGTCTCGTGCTGAAGCGAAGGAGGCGTTGAAGGAAGTCATCCGTTCAATCCCCCGCATGAAGCTCGTCGAGGAAGACGAGACCTATCTTCACTACGAAGCCACTAGTTTACTGTTTCGCTTCGTTGACGATGTCGAGTTTCTGTTCGATGATGACAGCAAGACCATCCACTTCCGGTCCGCCTCCCGCACTGGCTACGGTGATCTGGGTGTCAATCGCAAGCGCATGGAGCAGGTGCGCGCTCTTGTAGGGGGACAGTTGTAGCTCCATATGGCAATTTTCTTTGGAGTTGAATGGCCTCTTGCTACGATGTCAAAACAGGAGGCAGGAGCTGATGGGGTTCAAGCGAAAAGGGTCACGTATCGAGGTAAGCCGAGGTGGCCGTCTACAGCGGGGGGCTCTCTCGGCGCCGTGCAAGGTTCTGGATGTCAGCGAGACAGGTGTCCGGATTGAGAGCCGCTTGTTCGTGAAGAGCGGCGATGCGCTCCAACTCATGATTGAGCTTGAGCAAGGGCGAACCTTGGTTTGTGGGCTGCAAGTCGTCCATGTGCGTTCCCCTAAGTTTGGAGCGAAGATTACATCAATCAGCCCTGAGGATAGGGAGCGACTGGCTCATATCCTTGATGATCACATGCAAACTAGTTTTTCACGCCGATAGCTGGGCTTGTTCATTTGGTTTATCTGGTTAGATTTGCCCAACTAACAAACCAAACAGACCAAATGAACCAAACAAACAAGGTTAGTGTGCAGCGCTGGGTGGTTTTGGGCCTAGCCTGGTGGTGTGCTGGAAGACGCACTTCGGGCAGGTGTAGTGGACGAACTGCTTGCCGCCGACGAGACGCTTCTTCATCGCTATCTGGCACCAAGTGCAGAGGCGATCGGGGAGGTCGGCTGAGGGCGGAATTGGGTTCGGTGTTGATGGAGTGACATCAGCCATGTGCGGCATTCTCTCCGACCGCCGAGAACCTTGTCAATCGATCGAGTGCCCCCTGAACGCCTCGGTGTAAATAAAGTTTCTCCACCCTCACTCATGTGAAAAGTTTCGTGATATAGTCCGAAACAACAGTCCAGCGTCACAGTTTTTTTACCCTCCTAACAGAAAGGTGTAAAACCTCTATGAGTAGCCCAACCGATTCCGAGTCCGCGATCTTTCCAACCGAGTCCCCAGTAGCTGCTTCCATTGCCCCTCAGGAGATGGTGGGTGATGGGAAAGCGTGGGGACTCTGTACTGCCCTCGATCTTCAAGACTGTCATCCAGACCTGATTCGAAATGCCGACCATATTCGTCGCTATGTCGTCGAGCTGTGCGAGCTCATCGACATGAAGCGTTTTGGCGAGTGCCAGGTCGTCGATTTCGGCTCAGGCCGCGTGGCCGGCTATTCCATGGTGCAGCTGATCTCGACCTCGCTGATCAGCGGCCATTTTGCCAACGATACGAACAACGCCTATCTCGACATTTTCAGCTGCAAGGGCTATGACCCTGCCGTCGTCGAGACGTTCTCCAAAGACTTTTTCGGCGCGCGTCGCAGTACCGCGACGGTCACGCTCCGATACTAGGAAGTGACCGGGGGCCGCGGTATCGCGGCTCCCGGTATCGATCCGAACAGCCCTCGCCTTCCCACAAACTATGAACCCCACCACGGTCAAAGAGTTTTTTCAGCTTCTCCCAGATCGGCTCGATTCAGCTGCTGCCGAAGATCTCGATGCGGTCTATCAATTCGACCTGAGCGGCGCGCAGGGCGGGCAGTATATTCTCACGATCCGGGAGGGTGTCTGTCAGATTGCAGAGGGGCTGCATGCAGACCCTCAGGTTGTGCTCTCGATGGCAGGAGAGGATTGCCTCAAGGTTCTGACGGGGCAGCTCAGCGGGCCAGCGGCTGCCATGTCTGGACGTATCAAGATCAGCGGGGACATTGGCTTGGCGATGCAGCTGAAGGCGCTCTTTCCAACTGTCGGGTAACATCTCCGCAGCATGGCCGAGCGAGACTAGTCAAGCAAAGTGGGAAGTCAATCGGTTCACGTCGCGCTTTTCTCGCAAGTCTCGCCCTTCACGCGCCGCGGCTCTATTGCCCAGCCGGCTCGGCCGGTATCCAGTCGACATCTTCTGTTGTCTTGTCCGCATGGCGGGGGAACCGTTCCTCTAAGATCACATAAATCGTAGGGATGAGAAAGAGCGTGAGAATCGTCGAGAAGCTAAGTCCTCCAACGACCGCGCGCGCTAACGGGGCGTTCGTTTCACCGCCGGTTCCCCAGCCGATGGCCATGGGGAGCAGCCCCAACACGGTGGCGAGGGAGGTCATCAGAATGGGCCGGAGTCGCGTTCGCGCGGCGGAGACCGCCGCGTCGTGCAATTCCCGCCCTCGCCGGCGCAACACGTTCGTATAATCAACCAGCAGGACGCCGTTTGAGACTACGATGCCCAGCATCATGATGATGCCCATCATCGACGTGGTAGAGAGGGTGGTATCGGTTAGGAAGAGGATCAGGATCACGCCGGGGAAACCCATTGGGACCGAAAACATAATCACGAAGGGGTCGATCAGCGATTTAAACTGCGCAGCCATCACCATGTACACGAGAACCAGTGCCAGAACCGTCGCAAACAACAGCCCCTCAAATGTTTCCCGCTGTTGTTGAACCTGACCGGCCAACCGGATGCTGAAGCCGGGGGGGAGCTGGATTTTGGCAATGGCTGCCTCCAGGTCGGTGGCGACGGCGCCGAGGTCCCGATCCACAGGGTTGGCGGTCACATGGACTACCCGCTGAAAGTACTTGCGGTCGATTTTGACCGGGCCGGCATTGAGCTTGAGTGAGGCGACGTTTTTGAGCAGAACTGGCTCCCCTGTTCGTGCGGTCAAAATAATATTCTCGAGGTCAGTGAAATCTTTTCTGTGTTCTTCCGCAAGCCAGGCGCTGATGTAGTATTCGTTCCCATTTTGAGGGTCGGTATAGATGATCGGGTCGGTTGGGCCGTTGCCGTTGAGTGAGAAGAGCACGGCGCTGGCGACGTCCGTTTCACTGATGCCGAGGAGCGCGGCCTTTTCACGATCCACCACCACGTTGACTTCGGGATAGTTCTCCTCGCGGCTGACTTCGATGTCGGCCAGGCCCGGGACTTGGTGCATGACGCTTTCGACCTGTCGGATCACCCCGCGCGCCTGCTCGAAATCGTAGCCGTAGATTTCTACGTCGACGGACTTCTGCGACCCAAAACTGGTGACTCGTTTGATGAGGCCGCCTGGATCGAAAAACATCGCGACGCCTGGAAAGAGTTTGAGGACTTTGGGTCGTACGTCGTTCATGATTTGCACTTGGTTTCTGGTCCGTTTGTCCGGCGTGACGAGATGGACGGAGATGCTCGACGTATGGGGGCCGGTATTCGGATTGAAGAGGGAAGAACGGCCCTGGGCTAACACGCCGGTACTGGAGACGATCGTTTCCAATTCCTCTGCGGGGATTTGTGCCCGTAGTACCCGTTCGACCTCGGCCACTTGCTGCTCGGTCTTTTCCACACGCTGACCGACCGGCCCGCGCAAGACAATGCGGAACTGGCTTTCGTCCGACACCGGTAAAAACTCCGTGCCGATTTTTGGCGCCAGCGCGAGCGAAGCGGCGAAAAGGAGCAGAATGCCGGTGATGAAACGCCAGCGATGAGTCAAGACCCAGCGGAGCGATTCCTCGTAGCCTTTATCTAAGGACTCGTATCGTTCACGGCTCCAATCCATCAGGCGCACGAACCATGCCGGCATCGAACGGTGAGACTCCTGTTCCGGCTTGAGGAATCTGTAGCAAAGCGCCGGGGTGACCGTGCGGGAGACGAAGAAGGAGGTGAACAGCGAGATCGCAATCGTGATAGTCAGGGGAATCAGAAGTAAGCGGGCAACCCCGGCGACGAAGAAAATCGGGAGGAAGACGACGACCGTGGTGACCGTTGAGGCGAGAATGGGCATCGCCACTTCGCGGGCCGCTTCCAGGATGGCGTTCCAGCGGCGGGGTGTTGTGTTGAGATGGCGTTGAATGTTCTCGAGTTCGACGATGGAATCGTCGACGAGACGGCCGATCCCAAGGGCCAAGCCTCCCAGAGTGAACACGTTCAGGGTTTGCCCGGAGAAATACAGCACGATGAAGGTCACCATGATCGAGAGGGGAATGGCGACCGAGATGATTAGCGTGCTCGTCACGCTACGGAGAAAAATCAAGATGACAGCTGCGGCCAGCAACGATCCGTGCAGTGCCTGTTCGATGAGGTTGTTGATCGACTGGCGGATATAGACCGACTGATCGAAGGAAATCCCGACCTTCACGCTGGGCGGAATGCCGACCAGCTTCGGTAGAACCTTGCGCAGCGCATCCACCACCGCCACGGTGTTGGCGATGGGCTGTTTGTTCACCCGAAGATAGACGGCCCTGGTCCCGTCCGTCCTGACGATGTTGGTCTGAATGTCCGACGAATCGGTCACGGTCCCGACATCCCGCACACGCACGGGGCTGCCCTGCTGGTTGACCTTTACGATCACGTCCTGAATCGGGTCGACCGAGCGGAACTGATTATTGGTGAAGACGTTGTAGTCCAGATTGCCGGCTTTGATGTCGCCCGAGGGGAGGATGAGGTTGGCCGCCTTCACGGATTTGACGACGTCGAGGATTGACAGGCTTCGAGCGGTCAACAGCGCCGGGTCGAGGTTGATGTTGATTTGGCGGATTTTCCCACCTTCCACGGTGGCGGCGGCGACGTTGGCGATCTGTTCGATCTGCGGCGCAATCGTATTCGAGGCCAGATCGTACAAGGCTCGTTCGTCCAGATCGTCGCTGGAGACCGTGACGAGGGAGACAGGGATATTGGAGACGTCGAACTTGACGATGAAGGGTTGCAAAATTCCGGGCGGGAGGCTGTTAAGAATTTGTGTGACGCGTTGCATCACCTCCATCTGACCGACGTTAATATCCGCACCCCAGTTGAACCAGATCTGCACCGCGCCGATGCCCTGCTTGGCGAACGACTCGACATGATCGACGTTCGACGCAGAACTGACGGCTTTCTCGATGGGATAGACGACACTTTGTTCGATGTCGAGCGGCGGCGCGCCTTTATAGATGACGCCGACGAACGCAACGGGCACTTGAATCTGTGGGAAGAGATCGACCGGCAGCCGCTGCACGGAGGTGCCGCCCAGGATCACCATGGCCAGGGAGAGCATCAGGACGCCGATGCGATTGCGAAGTGCAAGAAGGGTCAACCACATGATGGAAGTGCTGTGTGCTGGGTGCTGAGCGCTGGGTACGAGATCATCTTAGGCATATCCGAAAAGCTCTTCCGCGCTGCCTGCATTGACGGATTTAATTCAGCACTCAGAACTCAGCGAGCGGTTGTGTCTGCACGGAGCTGCCATCGTGCACAAGGTCTTTCCCGGAGACGATCACCTGCTCCGACCCGTCCAAACCCTTGGTAATCTCCACCCGGTTCTCGTCACGAACTCCTATTTCCACCGGTATCCTCTGGGCCTTTCCTTCGCGCACGATGTAGACATATTGGGAGTCTTCCAATCGACTCACTGCGTCAATGGGGATCTGAATCGCGCTTCGATGGGTTCCGACCAGGACTTCGACACGGGCGAACATGCCGCCTTTCAGGACATGATCCTTGTTGGGGAGATCCACCTCGATCGTCATCGTGCGGGTGGCTCGGTTCAGCGCCTGAACGACACGGGTGACTGTGCCCTCGAAGACGCGGTCGGGATAAGCCTCGGCGCGCACTTCCGCCCTTTGACCCACCCGGACGAGTGGGACGTCTTTCTCGACGACTTCAATCAGAATGCGGACCGTCTGAATCTCATGGAGGGTGAGAATCCCGCGCGAAATGGTGGAGGTGCCGGCGGTTGTCCCGCTGACATAGGCGCCGAGATCGAGGTTGCGCTCGGCCACATAGCCCGCAAAGGGCGCGCGGATATACGAGTAGGCGAGGTTCGTCTCAGCCTGCGCCAGGGCGACCTCCACCTGCTGGACCTGTGCGCGGAGTGAGTCGAGCGCCGCCGCCGTCGCGTCGTACGCAACTTGTGCGTTATCCATATCTTGCTGCGAGACAAACTGGTCTTTGATCAGCGCCTGCATCCGGCTTAGCGTGAGGGTGGTGTTGCGGACACTCGCATCCTGCTGCGCGACTCTCGCTCTGGCTGCAGCCAGATTTGCCTTAGCCTGGTCGACGGCATGCCGATAATCCGAGTGATCGATCTCGATCAAGAGCTGGTTGGCTTTGACCAAGTCGCCTTTCTCGACGTAGACCTTGGCAATGTAGCCGTCGACCCGTGAAAACAGACTGACCACTTGGTTGGGGGTGATATCGGCGGTGTAGGCAAGCCGAACGTCGAGATCCTGTTTCAGCGGCGCCGCGGTGGCGACGGTGATGACGCGGGCTTTGCGGGTGTCGGTCTTGGCGCCGCTGCTGAGGCGAAACACGACGAGGGCCGAGACCGCGAAGAAAATGATCACTCCGAGGGTGACAATCGGATGTTGTTTCAGGGGGTTCATCGCGAGGTCCTCCCCGGCGCTTTTTTGATCAGTCCGGTAAGAAAGAGGTCGACGTAGGTTGCCACCGTCTCCTCATGGGATCGATGCATCGGGACCCCGAAGATCTCATGGAGCAGACGGTGATGGACGACCATGCCGATGAACGCGCGGGCTGCCAGGAGGGGGTCGACTGGGCGAAACGCGCCGTCTTTAATCCTTGTGCGAATGTACGCGGCGAGGTGGTCGTAGAACACTTTGTGGTGCTTTCCGAAGAACATGTCGGATAGTTCGTGCCCTTCCAGTGCACTAAACAAGAGGAGTCGCAAGAACGTCGAATCGACGTCTGGACGAATACGGTAGCGTGCAATCATCGTAAACACGCGGTGATCGTCGTGCCTCTTGGCCGCCGCCTCCACCGCTTCGAGCAGTTCGCTGACGGTGACTTTTTCTTCCAGGATTGCGGCGTAGAGCGACTGTTTCGTCGGGAAATATTTGAAGACCAAGGCCTCGCTTACACCCGCCGCTTTCGCAATTTCTTTTGTGGTGGTGCCGTTGAACCCTCTTTCTGCAAAAAGAGAAGCGGCGGCCACGATGAGGCTGGCCTGACGGTCGTGCGCAGAAGCCCGCTGCCCGTTCGGGGTCTGTGTCATTCGTTTCTTCATGGTAAGTAAGTGCTCACTCACCGAGATCCTAGCACGCAGCGTTTCTAGAGGACAAGCATTGGCTCGGAACCGCACTCGCTCGCATTTTTCATGAAGGTTCGCCGCGAAAGTGTGCAGATGTGAAGTGATGCGGGCACTCGGAGGCGTGAAGCCCTGAGGCGTACTCGTGCAGTATGTCGAAGGGTTGAACAGCGAGACAGCCCGTCACAACCGCGTATCCGCGCGGGCAGCGAAGCTTCATGAACCATGCGGGCTAGGACAAAGATTTAAGATGTTGCCGTCTTGGGCTTGAATGGTCGACGAGGGTAAGCAAGGGGAGCCCGCCTTTGAGTGTGGAGCGGTTCATGCGCTTCCAGATGAAATGCGTACCCGGGTTCGCTCTCGTCCCGCGACAAGAAGAAATTCGATGCCGTATTCGTTTCCCACGGCCCGGGCCACCCGAACCTTCGAGATGAGGATCGGACGGGATGTCTCGGAGATTGTCAGATAGAGATCCCAGAAGCTTCCCATTGGCAACATCAATGCGCTGCAGAGTTTGCACCCGCTCTCAGACAGGTCCAGGGCGACCCCTGGCCAACAGGTTGGAAGCTATCTAGCTATCTGTTGTTGAAAATCGAACCATGACCTGAACAGGGACCCGCTGATTCGCCCTGCGGTCAGTGGCCTGAATTGAGCGGTGGGTCGTTACTCGTTCGGCTATTCTTTGTCGTACGGTCAACGAGTGCTTGGTGAGTCGGCGATCGGTCTAATTGGAATGCGCGAGATTCGAGTGCAAGAAGTAACCGAGTCGGTTTCGTTCCCGTAGGTTCATCTTCAGGATCTCAACCCCAAACCGACGTCCCGATGCCCAAACTACCCTCGCTTCCATCACGAACAGCGGGTCTTGCCCGTCGGGGAGGTAGAGAAAAATTGTGAGGTCAGTCCCCGACACGACGGAGGCGTTGCCGCGAATGCCAAATCCCGTGGGCGAGAGATCCGTGACCATGCCGTCGCCCATGAGGATCTCGCCGGAAGGTTCTTGCGCTGAGTACATCAACCCGAACTCAACCGAGGGCCGGGAGTCTTGTCTCCTATTGAACGTTTCAGCCAAAGAGGGAAGTCCATTTCCGTATACGATCTGTGTTCGCTTCATGAGGGTGCCTCCTTGTCCCGTTGTGGTCTGAGTGGGTGACGAAATTTTACAGGGAGAATCGCAGATGGCTCTGCTCCTCCAACGTCAGGATCTCCATCTCCACCCCAAATCGATATCCTTCAACCCAGGAAATTTGACTTCGGGTAATGCAGAAGGGCTCTTCCATTCCGGGAAGGTCGATGAAGAGAGTCACTTCCATCCCAGGTGTAACCGATCGATCCCCGCGAATGCCGACCCCTCTCGACGAGAGGTTCGTGACAATGCCCTCGCCGATTAGCATCTGGCCAGACTCCATGCCGGAATAGCGCAATGAGAAGAGAGATGGGGTACGGATGCCATGCCGACGATTGGACTGGCAGGAGAATTCATCTGTCGTGGTGTTGGGAGTGGAGGCGTGAGAGCCCATGATTTCCTCCGTGACGTTAGATCGACGCTTAGACGATGCGGAACGCTGTCCGTTGATCGCCTAGGGATGACACACTGATATTTTTCCAGATAACTTCTTGTAGCCGCCTCCGTTCATCTGCTGACAGCTTGGGGAATCTGACGGCAAACGAGTCTTTGCCGAGCCAGGACACGGTGACGTCGGTAAGGCGCATGGGGGCTTTCCCATCTTCAAAGTCTAGGAGCAGAGAGAGGCTGCTACCTAGCGAGCTCGTGGTCGCGCTCAGGATCTTGCAGCCAGTTTTGGAGAGATCTTTCAGGCGTCCTTCTCCTTTGACGATCCGTGCGCCTTCTTCTCCGGAGTAGCTGATTCGATACCCAATCGGAACCCGCTCGGCATAGCGCCGATCCAAGAGCGAATGGGCTTTTGGGGTGTTGACCTTGAGAATGGGGTGGTTCAGCTTCATCGATGCCTCCTCAGTGGTTCCGCCGAGGTTCTGCTATCCCTCCCCCGACAGTTTGAGAATACCGTATTCAAGAATTTCAACAATCCCCAAAGAGAGGGGAGAGAAGCCCCATCGGAAGAGGGGGGATTTGGGTGTCCAGGCACAATTGGCGTGGGTTTCCAGACAGGATAGCCGTCCGAGACGGGCGAGGGGTGATCTGGCTCATCTGGTCTGTCTGGTCTATCTGGTTCAACCAAACAAACTAGACAGACCGAACAAACCAAACTGTTGAGCATTCTGCTATAAGTTTCTGGAGGTTAGGCAGGAGCTGTCAGTTAACAGTGGTCGAATTGCTCTCGGTCATTTTTCGGCGGAGCTCCTGGCTCTCGAAAAAGATGATGCCGCGATCGGTGCGGGTTTCGTATCGGAGATTCACATCGGTCTCGAACCCAGTCCAGCTAAAGAATTTGACGGGCCCGCCGGCGATCTGTCCTGGTGTGCGATCGAGTGGGCCATAGAGGGATTGGAGGTAGGCAAGAATCTTGTCGTGAGTCGCCTTGCCTTGGTAGCGAACCGTGACACGTGCAAACTTGCCTTCGGACGTGACGAATTGCATGGAGTCGACCTGTGCTGTGCCAAGCGAAGGAGCCCCGGCCTTCAATTCATAGGTTTGAGACCGGCCGGTATCCTCGACTTTCACGAACGTATCGGTTTCTGAAAACGTTGCGCCCCAGGGGATTCCCTCGAACCCGTTTGGATCGTTCTGCATCGGCACGGCGAAAGCCGGGGTGCCATGCAGGAGGAGCGAGAAGAAAAGGACGAGAAGGGAGATATGGCGGATCCAATGGTCTGTGCGGGGCCGGCGGCGCGGCATGTTACTCCGCCGAATCGGACATATGGTCGTTGAACAGAGGGGCAAGGGTGCGACTGTCGATGAAGATGAATCCTCTCTCCGTGTTGGCATGGTACGTCACGTTGATTTCAGTATCAGTCCCGCGCCACGTATATTGCTGATTGAGGCCCCGCATCATCTGTCCTGGGATGCGCTCAAGGGAACCGAACTGTCGCTCCAGATAGGCGAGGATTTGTTTGTGCCGACCCTCACCTTGATAGTGGATGATCACGCGGGCGAATTGCTCGCCGACGGATACTAAATGGAGGCTCTCGACCGGGACTCCGGCATACGATGGCGGGCTGTCTTTCAGTTGGTATTCATTTATATGCGGGCCTGCTCTGGCGATTTCCAGGTCCGGCCGCGTGGTCAGGGCAATACCCCAGGCTAGGCTCTGAAAACCGTTCGGATCATTCACCATTGGCACCGCATGGACGGGGAAGGGGCGGCTCAGACAGAGCAGGAGTCCCAGCAGGCTCAGGTATCGACCTATGTGAGGTCTTTGTAGTCCGATCATGGCAGAACGCTACCATGGCCAATCGTATGGCGCAACTCCCTCAGTTTTGTTGAGAATGTCCAAAGGCATAGCTTATAATGCGCCGGTTTTTCTATGTGCGTTAGGGCGAGGAATCGACCAGATGATTGAAAGCGATGTGTTTGTCCAAGCGCTCCAAGATATTGGGGTGGATTTCTTTACGGGGGTTCCGGATTCGATCCTGGGCGGTATCATTGCCGAGTTGATGGAGCGGCGTCTCTACACCCCAGCGGTGCGCGAAGACGAAGCCGTGGCCATGGCAGCTGGGGCTTATATGGCCGGCAAGATTCCCGCCGTCTTGATGCAGAACTCCGGGCTTGGGACATCGCTGAATACGCTCATCTCCCTCAACTATATCTATCGGCAGCCCTGCATTTTGATCGTGTCCTGGCGTGGTCAAGGCGGTAAAGATGCGCCGGAACATCTGGTGATGGGCGAAGTCATGCCGCAGTTTCTCGATACGATGAAGATCCCTCATCGAACGTTGACGGAAAAGACGGCCATCGACGATCTGAAGTGGGTGGCCGAGACGTTTATGAAGAAACGGATTCCCGTGGCGCTGAATATTACAAAGGGTGTCGTGAAGGGGTTGCATCCGTGAGGCCGGAGCAAGGGACCATGCAGAGCCGGGCCATGGCGATGGCCGCGTTGTTAGAGTTACTCACAGACCAGCCCGTCGTTATTTGCAATGGATTTCCGTCTCGCGAGGCACAAAAGATTGCCGACCGGCCGACTCATTTCTATATGATCGGGTCGATGGGATCGGCGGCGGCGATTGCGCTGGGCGTGGCGCTGTCGAAGCCGAATAAACAAGTGATCGTCTTCGACGGTGACGGGAACGTCCTCATGGGCATGGGGACACTCGCGACGGTGGGGGCGCTGAAGCCGAAGAATTTCATTCATGTGGTGTTCGACAATGAAGTCTACGGCACAACCGGCAATCAGCCGACGATATCCAACGTGGTCCCGCTTGAGAAGGTCGCGAAGGCGGCCGGGTATGTGAACGTCGAACGGGTCAGGGAACGCGAAGATCTCGTCTACGAGTTCAAAGACATGCTGAAGAAAGACGGGCCGAGCATGTTGCTGGTGAAAGTCAACGAGATGGTGGAAGATGCCGGGCGTGTGATGCTGGACCCGCCGGACATTACGAAGCGGTTCATGCAGGCGATACAATAACGATCAGCCTTCAGCTGTCAGCGGTCAGTGTCCAAAAGAGCTGATTGCTGAAAGCTGACTGCTGAGAGCTGAAGGACGCTATGATTCTTCTCAATCCAGGACCGGTCAACGTGTCGGAGCGGGTGCGGCAGGCACTGTCGCGTCCGGACGTTTGCCATCGGGAATCGGAATTTAATGAACTCCTGCACGGGATTCAGGCGAAGCTGCTGAAGCTCTTTGTGCCGGGGGCGGAAGCGGATTATGCCGCGGTGGTGTTGACGGGATCGGGTACTGCGGCAGTCGAGTCCGCCGTGATGTCGGCGCTCCCACCCGGCAAACGGATGCTGGTGCTGAACAACGGCGTCTACGGCGAACGCATCTCACAGATGGTCGGCCTCTACCGCCTGGGCGTGTCCGAACTGAAATACGATTGGACGACAAGGCCGGATCCTGAACGGTTGCGGCTTGCGCTGCGGCAACATCCGGAAGCGCAAGCGGTGGCCATGGTCCATCATGAAACGACCACCGGGCTCATCAATCCGGTGAAGGACATCGCGGATGTCGTCGACAGCCAGAACCGGGTGTTCATTCTCGATGCGGTCAGTGCCTTGGCAGGCGAGCCGCTGGATATCGCCGGGTCGCATATCTATATGGTGGCGGGTACAGGGGGGAAATGTATCCAGGGATTCCCTGGTGTGTCCTTCGTGCTCGTCCGAAAGGGATTTCTGGAGCGGATGCGTGGCTACCCCAGACGGTCGATCTATCTTCACATCACTCAATATGTGGACGACCAGGGTCGCGGGACGATTCCGTTCACGCCGGCCGTGCAGGTCTATTACGCGTTCGACGAAGCGTTGAACGAACTCATGGAGGAGGGGATCGCCAAGCGGATTCAGCGATACAAGAAGGTCGCGACCCTCATCCGAGACCGCATGGCGAAGCTCGGTGTGAAGCCGCTCCTGACCCCGGACAAACAGTCCAACACGATCACCGCCTATTACCTTCCCGAGGGCGTGACCTATCAGTCATTGCACGATCGGTTAAAAGAAGAAGGCTACGTGATCTATGCGGGCCAAGGCCAACTCCAGAGCCAAATTTTCCGGGTGGCGAACATGGGAGCCCTCACGGAGGCGCAGTTGGTCGGATTCCTCGACGCGTTCGAACGGATCTGTGGCACAGCATGAAAGCCATCATCCTCGCAGCAGGGGTCGGGAAGCGCCTGTGGGAGGTTACGCAACATCGCCCGAAGTGCCTCATTGAGATCGGCGGGCAGACCCTCTTGCATCGTTACCTCACGTCGCTTCGGAGCGTCGGTATTCACTGTGCCGACATGGTGGTGGGCTACAAGCAGGAGATGATTCGCGCTGCTGTGGCAGCGGATTCGTGTGGTATGCGCGTGAATTTCCTTGTGAATGAGCAGTTCCATCGCGGCAGCATTTCCTCGCTCTGGATAGCGCGCACGTCATTGGATGACGACGCGATCGTTATGGATGCAGACGTGCTCTTTCATCAAGAGATCTTGCGTCGTTTGGTACAATCTCCCTATGAGAATGCGCTGCTCATGGACGACACCGTCAAGCAGACAGGAGAAGAGTGCATGGTTGTGGTCGAAGGCGGGCGTGTGATTGCGCTGACGAAAACGATGCCGTTACACTATGATTACGCCGGAGAAGGCGTGGGGTTTCTCAAGGTCCGGCATGCCGATGCGCCGCATGTGATTGCGTCGCTCAAGACCCATGTGGATCGCGAGGCCTGGCAGATGGAATATGAGGATGCGCTCGTGGGATTTTTCCGGGACGTCAAAGTCGGGCATGAAAAGATCGGTGGACTTCCCTGGACCGAAATCGATTTCATGGAAGACGTGACGAAAGCGGAACGGGATGTGTTGCCGAAACTGTAGCAGCGGGGGTAGTGGGTTAACGAGGTAAACGGGATACTGGCGGTTAGGTTGGTGGGGCGATTGGAATAGCCCTTCCCCGTATACGAAGGATCGTCCGATCATGAGCGAGAGCATCGTTCAGAAACAGACAGGCCTCCAAGGTTTGAACACAGCAATTCTCTTGCCGTCGGTGAGTCTGTTCGGCGAGCCGGCCGGATTGTACGCCAATGAGGTGGGTCCGCTCACCAGCGTGGTGGGTATCGGTCTGTTTCAGCGGACAGTATTGACGCTGCAGCGTGCCGGCATTCGACAGCTCATGGTGTTGGTCGGGCCGGAGGAGGATCAGCTCAAACAGGCGTTGAGCAAAGGTTCCCGCGTGACAATTCCCGTGCGCTGGTTGCCGATTCGTGAGTTTCCGCTGGATGATCCACGCACATGGGAGGCGCTGGCTGCTGAAATTCGAGGCTTCTGTCTCCTGTCCGGCGTACAGGGGGTCTTTGCTGGCCCCTTGATCGAGAGCCTGCGCCATGAGGTGCAGGAGGGCCAGGCGATCGTCGTGGCACGGGCCAATAGCGAGCGAGATAGACAGTCACGCCGGTCGAGCGTGCGGGTGAAGATGCAGGCAGGGCGACTCCTCTCGATCACATCGCAGCAGGATGACGCAGCGTTGGTCGTGACAGATCTGGTGGTCGTTCCTGCCGGCTTTATGAGCACTGCCGGCCAAGTCGATGCGGAAACCGGTACGGTGCCGATTCGTCGATGGCTCGAACGGGCTGCGGTGGACGGGCATGTGCGGGTGCTGTCTACGGAGACGAACCGCTCCCACTGGTATCAGGACGTGCGGGATGCTGCCGATGTCAAGGCCGCAGAGAGGAAACTGTTCAATTCCCTCAAGAGCGAGTTCGAGGGTTTCGTCGACCGGTTCTTCAATCGGAAGGTCTCCCGCTGGTTCACGCGTATCTTTCTCGCCGCAGGCTTTTCGCCGAACGTCATCACGATCCTGGCGACCCTGGTTGGGTTGGCCGCGGCTGCCGGTTTTGGCGTTGGGACCTACAGCGCCGGCATCATGGCCGCGTTGTTATTCCAACTGGCGGCGGTCATCGATTGCTGTGACGGGGAAGTGGCCCGGCTGACGTTCACCGAATCGCCGTTCGGGGCCTGGCTCGATATCACAATGGACAACGTGGTGCATATGGCGATCTTTGCCGGCATTGCCGCAGGCTCCTACCTGCGCATGGCTGGGACTGACTATGCCTGGGCTCCTCTTGCTCTGGGCGCGGCAGCGGTCATTGGAAATGGGCTCTCATTTTGGCTTGTCACCCGCGCGCAGAAGATCAAGTCCTCGAACGGATGGAAGACACCGGTGCAGGCTGCTTGGTCGGACTTCATGCTCAAGAACGTCGCGAGCCGTGATTTTTCCGTCGTCGTGCTGATCTTCGCTGTGATCGGCAAGCTCGACTGGTTTCTCGCTCTGGCCGCGACCGGATCTGTGGTGTTCTCGCTCCTGATGCTCTGGGTCATCAGACCGTCCGCCAGGACCCGTGCATAGCAGAAAAGATGGGAAGGGCACCCATGTTGGTTCTGTGCTCCCGGAACGCGCGCCCTGAGAAGGGCCTCGTTCGACGGCCGCACTTAGACCAACATGGATGCCCTTACCAAAGGGAAAAACGAGCGAGCTTGGAGGGAGCATGTATATCGTTCGATGCGTGCAGTGAAAGGCAACCTTGGCCACTCCCTTGCTGAAGGAGTGGAGATAACGATACGTTCCCCTATAACCTGTCTGGTTGTTCTCACCGTGGATTCCTAGCCTAGCGTGCTAAAACTTTTCCTACTCGTTGTCGGTCTCCTTACCCTCGTTCTCATCGTTTGGCATATCGGCCCAGGGCAAATCTACGATGCGGCGTCGCAACTCGGGCCGGTCGCGCTCCTTGTCCTGCTGATACCCTCCCTCATCATGTACGTCGTCGAAGCGTACGGGTGGAAAGTCACGTTGGGGCCATCGGCGAAGGGTATTCCGTTCTGGCGTGTACTCGCAATTCGGACTGCCGGTGAAGTGGTGAACATGACTACGCCAACCGCCTACGTCGGGGGCGAACCGCTCAAGGCCTATCTGCTCAAGAAGCATGATGTACCGATGGTGGAAGGGCTTGCCTCGGTCATCATTGCGAAAACGACGATGACGATCGCCGAAGTACTCTTCATTTTGCTTGGCATTGCACTAGGTGTGTGGCTGTTAGGCGGAAACGATTCATCCGGTCAGACCGTGGCCGCGGCACTCGTGGGTGTGGGGCTGCTGGCCTTCGGGACTGCGGCCTTCATGTTCGTGCAGCGGCAAGGACTCTTTACGTGGCTCTTGGGATTTCTGCGGAAGATCGGGCTGAAGATCGCCTATCTCGAAGCACGCGAGGAAAAATTACGATCATTGGATCGAACGATCTTAACCTTCTATCGCGACAACCGTCCGGCCTTTTATTCATCCACCGGACTGTTCTTTCTTGGGTGGATGGCGGAAGCATTGGAAGTCTACGTCATCATCTATTATCTGGGCGGCCCTGCTATGGCCCTCTCTGCCATCTCTATCGGTGCCCTCTCCGTCTTTATCAAAGGCGGCACGTTCTTCATTCCCGGCAGTCTTGGCGCGCAAGACGGCGGGAACATGCTCTTGCTGAGCGCCTTCGGTTATTCCGACGTCACCGGCATCACCTTCGCATTGCTCCGGCGGTTCCGTGAGTTGGTGTGGATCGGACTGGGCCTGCTCTGTCTGGCTCTCGTCGGTGGGCGGGCAGCGGCAATTCAGGAAGGCCGGACTGACGACTTAGGAAATACCCCCTGACGTCTTTCACTTTTTCGAAATGAGTAGGAGTAAGTCTAGGAAGTCGCGCGCTTCTGTTGAAGCGAGTGGAAGCGTTGGACCATCCCATCCCAGACGAAACCGTGCAGCCGGAGATTTGCGGCGCATTCCACTTCGACAAATTCAACCCCGGCCAGATTACCATGCACCCACCGTACATGGGCCTCATCGATCGGCAGCGATTCGACCTGATCGGGGAGCATCAGGCGCAATGCGACCTTCTGCCCTGCGAACAGAGGTTGATCGGTTTCGACCGTGCATCCCATCGCCGAAAGATTTGTGATTTTCCCTTCACCGACTACCGACTGCACACAGTACATCGCCGGGCAGATGACGGACAGGCGGTAGAGGCTGCGTTGGTAGGGTCTGGACTGTTGCATTGTGGAGTGCAGTGTAACGGTGGCCAGGGGCTGAGGGGAATTCCCCATTAGAGGGGGGGAAGAGGGGGTGACCTCCAATGTCCTCTTTGCTCGCGGAACGCGCGCCCTCAGAAGGGCCTCGTCCGACGCGCGCAGTAGAGGACAAACGGAGGCCACCCCCTGGGGAGAGAGTAACAAGCGAGCTTGGAGGGAAGAGGGGGCGGCCTGGTCGTCCTCCTGCTCGCGGAACGCGCACGCTCAGAAGGTGCTCGTTCGACGCGCGCATTTGAGGATCAACCAGGCCGCCTTCTAAGAGGAGTGGAAAGACGGAAACTCCGGAGAACGGCCAGGTGCCCTTCTTGCTCGCAGAACGGAGGAGGGGATGGAGTCTGATGATCTTCTGTGCTCGCGCAACGCGCGGCCTCCGAAGGCCCTCGTTGGACGCGCGCAGTGGAAGATCAGTCAG
>JBDSDL010000205.1:0-29364 GCA_039920585.1 Nitrospiraceae bacterium
GTTCCGGTTCACACCGACAATCTCTGCCGCGGCCCGCGCGGTCGCTCCCGCGACAAACAGATCAATCAGCCGCCCCTGCTGTTTCCCGCTCAACCGGCTCCGCCGCGCATAAATCATTCGCTAAAGCGACCCCGCTCAGGTCGCTTTAGCTATGCCAGCCCCCATCGTTTTTGTCCTCGTCCCCGCTTCTCGACTGTGCACGGAAAGCGATTTGCTTGACAGGTAGAGTATCTGAACTATACTTAGCGTGTGCATGATGCCAATCCCCGGTTCAGACGCGTATCGGGCGTGATTCAGCTCCAAACGGCTCCTCATACGGGAATGCGGAATGGAGGGTAGGACGCAAGTGAATAGCTGCAAAGGCTCGATACAGTTTCTTTTTTTTGGAACGTTGAAGATTGCGGGGTGGGGTCATGAGTAACAGTCTGTGCAAAATTTACATAAAGATTTGTCTTGCGTGGATAGTCGTGTACAGTCAGAGGCACGTATGCTGAGTTCATTCAAAGGTCTTGCCGAAACCGATCTGCTCTCGATGTTCACCCCGAAGCGGCAGCTCGTTGGGTTGGATATCGGGTCGAGTGGTATCAAGCTCGTCCAGTTGAAAGAAAGCCGAGGGCGGTACATTCTCCTGAAGTTTGGTTTCAAACCACTTGAGCCGGAAGTCATCGTCGATGGCACGGTGATGGATGAGGGGCGGGTGGTGTCGGCGATTAAGGAATTGTTTGAGGAAACGAATATCACGGTAAGGCAAGTCGCCGTGTCGATTTCTGGCCATGCGGTTATCATAAAAAAGATCAGCCTGCCGCCGATGCCTGAAGCAGAGTTGGAGGGGCAGGTGAGGCTGGCTGCGGAGCAGTATATTCCGTTCGATATCAATGAGGTGAACATCGACTTCAGTGTGTTGCCCTCTTCCGATGCCGCCGGCGATGCCCAAGGAGAGATGTCGATCATTCTGGTCGCGGCTAAAAAAGACAAGATTAATGAGTTGACCGAACTCGTCAAGGGGGCGGGGCTGCTTCCGATCGTCATGGATGTGGACGCCTTTGCAATCGAAAACATGCATGCGATCAACTATCCTGTTTCGCAGGGAGATACGACCGCGCTCGTTAATATTGGCGCCAGTGTCATGAATATCAATATTGTTCGAGGCGGCATCTCGCTGTTTACACGTGATATTCCCATCGGGGGGAATCGCTATACGGAAGCCATTCAACGAGAAGTGGGTATGTCTTACGAAGAGGCGGAGGAAACGAAAAAGGGTGCGCGTTCGGCAGGGAGCAATCAGGCCGCGGTGACCACGGTCGTCGACAGTGTCAATGCCGAGGTTGCGTCGGAAATTGCGCGGACCATCGATTATTTCAAATCAATCATGTCGGATGCGGACGTTCAGCAGGTTCTCTTGTGTGGGGGGGGCGCTCGGATCAAGGGCCTGGATACGCAACTGAGAGACCGAATGCAGGCTGTCGTCGAGGTGGCTAATCCGTTCGGTGAGATCGATACTTCAGGGACCGATTTCGATCAGAATACGTTAGCCGAATTGGCCCCGCTAGCTGCCGTGGGGGTTGGATTGGCCCTTAGATCGGTAGGGGATCGATGATTCGCATTAATTTATTGCCGGGATCTAAGGGGCATAAGGCGAAGCCTCAGTATGATGTCAGAGCGCAGGCGCTGCTGGGTGTGGGGGTCTTGTTCATTACCCTGGCGGGATGCTGGTGGTACTCGGCTTCACTCGACGACGAGATAAACGCGCGGCAGGTTGAAAAACTCGACAGGGAGAAGCAGGTTGCGCAGCTGAA
Organism: Nitrospiraceae bacterium; assembly: GCA_039920585.1. Classification (GTDB taxonomy): domain Bacteria; phylum Nitrospirota; class Nitrospiria; order Nitrospirales; family Nitrospiraceae; genus Palsa-1315. The sequence goes on from JBDSDL010000205.1 coordinate 1,797, forward strand.
GGAACAAGTGAAGCAGGTTTCTGATTTTGAAATCCGAAAGAAAGTCCTGGAAGACAAGAACCGTATCATCGACGAATTGGAGAAGTCACGTGTCGGCCCTGTCAAGGTGCTCGACCATGTCAGTCAGAGCCTGGAGCCGCTGAAGGTGTGGCTAGTGAGAGTCGCGGTTTCCGGGAAAGAGATCGATCTTGAGGGTCGTGCGGCGTCTAACGACGATGTAGTGGAATTCGTGAACAACCTGCGCCGTACCGACTATTTCTCGAACATCAATCTTCAAGAAAGTAAAGCTGCGGTGGAGAGCCAACTCAATATATACCAGTTTAAACTTGGTTTCCGGCTTAAAGGGTAAGCATCATGAAGCTGCCTGCTATTAATATTGACCTATTGCGATCAATCCCATTGGTTCAGAAGGTGGGACTTCTTGCAATGGTTCTTGCCGGGATTATCGTGGGCTTCTATTACTATGTAGCTGAACCAAAGTCTATGGAGATTGCAGGGCTCCAGGGAGCGATTGGCACGCTTGACAGCGAGATTCAAACGTTGACTATTAAAGTCAAGCATCTCGATGAGCTCATTGCTGCTAGTAAGCATCTAGAGATTGAGCTGGCAAAAAAGAAAGAACGGTTGCCGCCTGAAGAGGAGGCGATCATGTTGCTCAAACAGGTGTCAGACTTGGGGATTCGCCTTGGGCTCGACATTAAGCTGTGGAAACCGAGTCCCAAGAGCGAAGACCCGTCGAAACTTTTTGTGCGGATGCCGGTGAACGTAGAGGTTTCCGGTGGCTACCATACCGCAGCCTTATTTTTCGATCGAATCAACGCGATGCCTCGGATTGTGACCGTGTCCGGCCTCAAGATGGGATCTCCAAAGTTTGAGAAGGGGCGGCTTGTTACACAGACTGTGTTCGACCTTGTCGCCTATGCGGCACCAGAGGAACCCAAGCTGGTTGCGGTGGCCCCGGCAGTTCCTCAGAAGAAATAGGGTACAGAGTTTTAGATGTGTGCGAGGCCATGAGCGGTGAGAGCCATCTGTGAGAACTGGCGGTTGACCATGAAGATAACAAGCATGATTTTGATTGGATGTGTCGGTCTGTTTGTCTCAGTTGGCCTGAGCTTTGCTGAGATAGGTATAAGTTCTCATGCCCGACAAATTAGTCCAATGCGGCAGGACTCTTTAAAAGTGCCTTCTCTCAACGATGTGCCGAGGCACGCACCGTCTCCAGCACTAGCCGCACAAGCGGGTGATGGGAATGTTCAACCAGTCGCACCCAATTCAATGGTGGAGCCAGTGAGCGCGCGTTCCTATGACCCTTCTGGGCGGCGCGATCCGTTCGTGCCAGTGTTGCAACAGTTGGGGTTCGGGCCGATTGACCCTACGTTACCTCCACTCCAGCGCGTTGGGCTCACTGAGATGAACCTGATTGCTGTGATATGGGGGGGCTACGGTTATACGGCTATGGTTCAGACTCCAGATGGAAATGGGTATACGGTGCGTCGGGGAACGCGTATCGGTCCCAATAATGGCGTGGTGAGTGCTGTGACGGAGAAAGGTATTGTAGTGCAAGAACGGTTTACAGATGTGTATGGGAGTAAACAGGAGCGGGAGTATGTCAAGCTCCTTCACCCGAAAGAGGGCGCAGAATGACACCTAAGCTGACGACAACAACTACAGCATTTGTTCGCGTGCTCTCGGCGGTGGGAGCGCTGAGTGTCCCAATGGCGATACCGTCGATAGGGGCGTCAACTGACATACCTATTGTCGATTCAGGCACGCCTTCGAGCATCGAGGAAGGTCTGGCGCAGACCCTGACTCGCATAGATGTTCAGCGAGGCATGGACGACGTCCGTGTCGTCATCTCGGGGGATGGCAGGCTTGCCCACGAGGTCACACGTCTTGATGAGCGGCGTCTCATGATCGACATTCCAGGTGTGGCCTCCGTCATACGCAAGCCAGTCATATCGGTGAATCACCAGATGTTGAAGCAAGTGCGTTTGGGTTATCATGCCGACCGGGTACGGTTGGTATTGGATCTTGCCGGTTCGGCTGTCTACTCGGTTGAATCGAAAGGCGCGAATCTTATTGTGACACTTCGGGAAGCTGTCGGCACGGGTATGGGCACAGATGCAGGCTCGTACCGTGGCGAGGCGGCCAAAAACGTAATGGCAGAGAATCCGGTAATGCTTCCGGTCCTGGTGGATGCCACCTCTCGGGTGACTCAACGGGCGGTGGCCACGGTTCATCGGTCCTCGGCGAAATTTCATGTGCGACCTGTACAGATGACTTCCGAGGCAGATAGCGGTACGAAAAGCTTGCCAACGGAAGATTTGGTTGTTGGAGAATCGCGTTATGTCGGCCGGCGCATTTCGCTCGATTTCCAGCAAGCCGACATCAGTAACGTGCTGCGCCTCATTGCCGAAGTGAGTGGGTTTAACATGGTCGTCGGTGAAGGGGTTAAAAGTAAGGTTACGATGAAGCTCGTGAGTGTGCCCTGGGATCAGGCGCTCGATATGATTCTGAAGATGAATGGGCTAGGCAAGATCAGGCAGAGCAATATCCTTTGGATCGATACTCTGGCGAACATTGCGAAACAGCAGAATGAAGAAGCGCAGGCGAAGGATGCCAAGATAAAAGCAGAAGAACTGGTCGATCGGGTGTTCTACATTAGAAACCTGCAAGCGATGGAACTCATGACGTCTCTTCGGCAGTACTTGAGTCCGAGAGGATTGATGCAAATGAGTCAGGGGACCAATGCCTTGATTGTCCGGGATACGGAAAGCAAGGTTGGGGTGATTAAACAGCTGGTTGATGGGCTCGATCTCGAAGTACCCCAAGTTCAAATCGAAGCGAGAATAGTGCAGGCTGACACGACCTATTCCCGTTCGTTGGGTGTCCAGTGGGGCATCCAGAATGTGAACCAGCTCGGGTCTTCCTTTGGTGTGGCGAACTTCAAGACGGGTAATACCGGACCATTTGGGGGGCAAACATCGAACTTCCTGGTCAATCTTCCCGCCACAGTCGGTGGTTTGACCTCAACTCCTGGTGTTGGGTTTACGATTGGGAGAACAGATGGAGCGCTGTTGGATGTACGGTTGTCGGCAGGTGAGTTGCTCGGTTTAAGTAAAGTCATTGCGTCGCCAAAGATCACAACGTTGGACAAGCGGGAGGCCAAGATCTCACAGGGGGAATCGATCCCGTTCCAGACGACCTCCCTCCAGGGAACACAAACAACCTTTGTGGATGCGAACTTGGAGCTGAACGTGACGCCTCAGATTACCTCGCGAGATCCCAAGGAAGTCGGTAAGCTGATCATGATGAAAGTTCGCGCAACCAGAAACGCAGTCGGTGCACGGAGCAATCCGGCTGGTCCAAGCATCGACCGCCGCGAAGCCAATACCCAGGTCAATATCCGCGATGGTGAAACCATGGTGATCGGCGGGGTCTTTATCGATACGCAGAACAACAGCGTGGTGGGCATACCGTATCTCTCTCGAGTGCCTGTTCTGGGATGGCTTTTCAAGCAGAAAACTGAAGCTGTAGCGAAACAAGAGTTACTGATCTTCTTAACCCCCAGTATTGTGAAGAGTTTGTAGCGAGCTTTCAAGCCCTTCATAGAAGGGACAGGTGAAGGGTGGTGGGCCTTCGCGGTCGGTGTTTCCACCGGCCCCTCAGTGTATATTCTCCCGTCCTCTGCGTATTGCCGATCCGAAAACCTTCTAGTTTCTGAATCGTTGTGGTACCATCCCCTCCGATGCTAGCCATCGCGATTCATCATCACCGCAGGCGAAGTGGGTCGTGAATCCAGGATTTCCTATCCAAGAAGAATTGGATGGGCGACTGGTATTTTTTGGTCAGGAGAGACCGTCGTTGAGGATCGCTGGTGTAGTAGAACAGATTGTGCCGGTGACCTTGGGGGCGCGAAGCTACGACATCGTCATTTATCCTGGTTTGCTTGCGACAGTGGGTGCCAGGCTCAATGCCTTTACGACTTCTCCGAAGGTCGGGGTTGTGACAGATAGGCATGTGGCAAACCGATACCTTCAAGAGACTCTCCGCTCGCTTCGCAAGGAGGGGTACGACCCGGTTCCGATTATCTTGCCGCCGGGAGAGCGAACCAAGGCACTCGGCACAATCGCCAAGATTCTCGATGCGTTAGCCAGGCACAAGTTCGAACGTCAGTCCCTGTTGCTGGCTCTCGGCGGCGGAGTCATCGGCGATGTCACCGGCTTTGCTGCTGCAATCTATCAACGGGGAATTCCGTTCGTGCAGGTGCCGACCACACTTGTGGCTCAAGTAGATTCCAGTGTCGGAGGCAAGACCGGCGTGGATCATCGGTTGGGAAAGAATCTTATTGGGGCGTTTTATCAGCCGCGCGCAGTATTGATCGATCCCCTCACACTACGCACTCTGCCACATCGCGAGTGGATTGCCGGTCTCGCCGAAGTGATTAAATACGGCATAATCGTCGATGAAGGGTTTTTCGCCTTTCTGGAGCGAGAGATTCCTGCGCTGCTGAAACTCGATGAAGCGCCGGTTATCCACGCAATCAAACGATCCTGCGAGATCAAAGCGCAGGTGGTTGCCGAAGACGAGCGGGAGTCGGATCGCCGACGCATTCTCAATTACGGCCACACAATCGGACATGCATTGGAGTCGCTCTCAGGCTATCGCGGGTTGATCCATGGTGAAGCGGTTGGGATCGGATTGGTGGGTGAAGCGGAATTGGCTTGTGACATGGGCCTATGCCGACCAGAAGTTATCGAACGAATCAGAAGCCTGGTGCAGCGTGCTGGGTTGTCCGACCAGATCTCACGGACATCCTTTACATCCCTCTGGGGCGCCATGCAACATGACAAGAAGGTGGTCGGGGGACGGGTCATCGGGGTATGGCCAGTGCGGATTGGTGAAGTGATAATCCGGCCAATCGAGCAGCAGGTCTGTGCAGCATGGTTTCAGCGCGAGCACGGCCGTGGGAGCCGATCGTCGAGTGGCCGTCAGCCACGCAAGCATCCTGTCCATCGAAAGCCCCGCGCGCAAAGGTAAATCTCGATGACGACCAAACACACGCCATCTGTGGCGCATCTTCAACAGGCCTTGCGGGAAAAAACACGCGAAGTCGATGTGCTCCATCTGATCTCTGAGTCGATCAGCAATCAACTGGATCTCGAAGCCATTCTCAAGCATATCGTCGAAGTTGTCGTCGAAGTAACCAAGGCGGATGCCTGCCTTCTGTACCTCTTGTCGGACAGCCAAGACGAACTCATTCTTCGAGCTTCGAAAAACCCGCATCCTAAACTGATTGGCCGCATTACAATCGGTTTGGGAGAGGGCATCACCGGGTGGGTTGCTCAGGAACGGACGCGCGTCGTGATTCCGAGTAATGCGAACGACGATCCACGATTCAAGTTCTTTCACAACCTTCCGGAAGACCGCCATCAAGCCTTTGTCTCCGTACCGATCATGGCCAAAAAGGAAGTGGTCGGCGTGATCAATGTCCAACATAAGCGGCCAAAGCGTTATCAACCCGATGAGATTACCTTACTCTCGACTATTGCCAATCAAGTCGGTGGAGCGATCGAGAACGCGCGACTGTACGATCAAATGCAACGCAAAGCGTTGCAAGTGGAAACATTGTCGCAGGTCTCAGAAACGGTGGCGTCTAATCGGTTGATCAAAGACGTGCTCCAGCTCCTAGTGACGATGACCGCGCAAATGATGAACTCCAAGATCTGCTCGATCATGCTCTTGGAAGAAGCCAGCGGGGAATTGCGGATCGCGGCGACGCAAAGCCTCAGCGAGCAGTATCGCCGCAAGCCGAACCTCAAGATCGGTCAGAGCATCAGCGGCCGTGCTGTGAAAGACCGCCGTCCGATTATCGTGCTCGACGTCGCCACAGAGCGAGACTATATGTATCCGGATATGGCGAAGAAGGAAGGACTGTGCTCATTGCTTTCGGTGCCGATGATGGTGCGAGATAAGGCGCTGGGCGTGATCAATAGCTATACGTCTGCTCCACACGTATTCACCGGCGAAGAGGTCAAATTGCTCCAGGCGATCGCCAATCAGGCCGCCATTGCCATCGAGCATACGACCTTGATCGAGAAGTCCCATGAGATGCAGGAAGCCCTGGCAGTTCGGAAGCTCATGGAGCGGGCCAAGGGCTATCTGATGCGCTCGAAGAAATTGACCGAAGAAGAGGCCTTCAAACTCATTCAGCGGCAAAGTATGGATTTTAGGAAGTCGATGCGCGAGATAGCTGAGGCCGTCCTCTTAGCCGGTGAACTCGACCAACGGGCTGAAAAACAGCGTGGATAGGTCCGTAGACAGGTCAAGGTTGACCGAAGACCTGACGTTGTTATCTCAGTCTTGACCTCAGCCGTAACCTTCCGATAACGCTGGAGGACTTTTTCAGCATTCTGCTAAGGCAGCGATCGCGGTGTCGGTTTCTTGGAGGATGAGGAGGTAGACCGTGTCCGCTCCTCTTCTTGCTCTGCCAGTTTCTTCTTGATCTCCTGCAACTCCTTTCGTAATTCATCCATATCGGTATCTCGCTGAGCGGGTTCTCCCTTCACAGGCGTCGGTGGTTGAACGGCAGTCGATCGCATGTCCGATGTAGCAGGCATGGTGGCAAGCAGGCCGTAGTCGATCACCAGAGTTGCGTCGGTTGAGCGCGCGGTTCGATAGCTATCGGGACGCTTAGCGGATTCCGGGACGAAGTGCACGGTGCGGTTGGACAATCCTGCCGGATTGAACATGCGCCGAGTGACCATGGTATTCGATTCGGTCCGTACCGTCCGGTGGCGATACTCGGTCAAGGTCAGATACAGCGATCGTCCATAGGCGTAGAGCGAACCTGCCGTTGATTCCTCGGATACTCCCCCCTGTGGCTGTTCTGAATCACAGACACCGGGGAAACGAACATCAGACAAACAAAAGACCAGCCCGCCAGATTGCGATTGGATTGGCGTGCCGATTTTGACAACACGAAACCCAATCTGCTGGTCCGACGCAGCTTTGGTGAGCCCTTCGATCAGGAGCGGCGCGAGGTACACGACCTCCTCGTCCGCAAATGCTCGAATTGCCTCCGACTTGCTGGCGACGGCAGTCAGGTTTCCCAAGGCCCCTTGGCCATCCTTGATGACCACGCCACGAAGAACCCGAGCCATCGTATCTGCCGATAACGCTATGGGGTGGGCGGCGTGAAAAGACCGATCGGGAATCCGTTCCACATACACTACGCCGCGTTCGGATGTATGGATCGTTACGTCCAGGTCAGGCCCCGTGGCACAGGCAGACAAGGCCAGGGTGATTCCAGTTAATAGGAGATAAGCAAGTCGCGGATGGTGAGACATGGGCAATTCCTACAGTGTGCGTAACGCGGCAGTCTAGCATAACTGATAGGGGACGGACACCGGCACTTCATATGAGGCATGAAAGAACCATCCAGCTACTTGACAAGGAGGGCTATAGACTCCGAATATGAACACCCCAATTGTGCGGGCTGAGTAGTGGACAACGACGTCCAACGATTAGCCGGAATATGAGAAAAGGACAAGGGCGTCCTGTCGGCACAGACAGAATGACCGAAAGGGACGTTCCCCTGCCATAGCACAGCCCTCCGGTGAATCGACATGGATGTATCGGACATTCGATCATGCCTGAAGCCACAGCTCCCCGTCCCTATTCCTGGCTGCCGATCCTCCTCGGCGTGCTGACGATTGCCACGCTGAGCATCGGCACAATCGCGTTTCGCTACGTCGAAACCCGCATGGTTGCGACAGCAGGCGAAACCCTGGCCCATACAGCCGCCGAAGTCTCGGACAAACTGGACCGATTTCTCATTGAACGGCATGGCGATGTGCTGATGATGGCAAGGACGTTCAGCGTGCAGGCACACAATCGGGAATTTCAGTCGGCCTATGTCGCTGGGCTGATGACCGCGTACCCGGATTATTTATGGATCGGCGCCACGGACGTGCGTGGACAGATCGTGGTTGCGACCGACCCTGCTACGTTGGGGCGGGACTACAGCGCCCAGCTCTGGTTTCAGGCCGTGCGTGACGGGCAAGGGGTTCATATGGGGGACGTAGAGCCATTCGCAGTGATGGGTGGTCCTGACGCCATAGCCGTGACGGCTCCCATCATCGGATCGCGCGGGGAATTTCTGGGGGTCGTGACGACGAGGGTGGGGATTCCTGGGCTGGAAAACGTCATGACGAGGACCCTTCTGGCTTTCCGGCAGAGGGAGGGATTTTGGGGAGCGCTGGAATATCAGTTCCTGACTGAGGAAGGGGTTGCCTTCATCGATTCGGATCTCGATCATAAGGGCCACGTCAATCTCAAACAACTCGGCCTGCCGTCGGCACTGTTAAGCGAAGCGTCTTCCCCGCCCAGTTACGTCGAGGAGGAGCATCTGCGCCGCCATGTGTCGGTCATCACCGGCTACGCCAGGACTCTAGGCCATCGCGAATTTGGCGGTATCCGTTGGACGGTGCTGATGCGCATGGATCGGCGCGATGTGCTGGCGCCGATTCAAGACGTCCTCTGGAATCTTGGTCTGGCTGGCGGCGCCGTGGTGGTCCCCACGTTCGGACTCTTGGTGTGGACTGTGACCCGCGTACGGAGGGAATACCGGCGGGCGCAGCAGGAGCGCGCGCTTGCCAGAGACGCCGAAGCGTCGTTGCGCAAGAGCGAGGCGCACACGCGGCGCATCGTCGAGATGGCGCTCGATGGTTTCATCGGGATGGATGCAGCTGGAGTCATCACCGACTGGAATGCCCAAGCCGAACAGATCTTCGGCTGGCCCAGGCAAGAGGCCATCGGGCGGCTCCTCTCCGACACCATTATCCCGGCACAATACCGGGAAGCTCATGAACGGGGATTGCGTCACTTCCTCGCGACCGGCAAAGGACCGATGTTGAACACCAGGGTTGAAATCACAGGCTGTCACCGGGACGGGCACGAGATTCCGATAGAACTGGCCATCTCGCCGGCCATGGGCCAGGGGGGGGCCTACACGTTCAGCGCGTTCGTGCGGGATATCTCGGCGCGGAAAGAGACGGAGCAGCAGGGCCTTATGCACCAAGAGGAACTGCAACGGCTCAACGAGGCCTTGGATAGGCGTGTGCGAGCCCGAACACAGGAGCTGGCTTCCGTCAACGAATCGTTGGTCGCTGAAGTGGCTGAACGGATGCAGACCGAAGTGTCGCTTGAATCCAGCCGGCAAGCATTGCAGAGGTTGACGCTCCAGTTGTTGCGCGTGCAGGAGGAGGAGCGGCGTCGTATCTCGCGAGATTTACACGATGACATCAATCAGCGGCTCGCGCTTCTTGCCATGGATATCGAAGCGGTCGGACGGCAGCTCAGCTCCTCACCAGATCACGTGGGCAGGGCCGTCCAAGAGATACAAGACCGGGTTGTGGATTTATCCGATGGGGTGCGTCACTTGGCCTATCAGCTTCATCCCTCCATTCTCGACGACCTTGGCCTTCCGATCGCCTTGCAGCGATTGGTGGACGACTTCACAGCTCGAAGCAATATCCGAGGCAGCTTCGGGCACAAGAATATCCCCTCAGTCGTTCCTCAGGAGATCGCAAGCTGCCTCTATCGCGTAGCCCAAGAAAGTCTCAGCAACGTGGCTCGCCATGCAGCGGCGTCTCGAGTCGATGTGGAACTGACGGGGGCTCAATCTGAGCTGATCGTCACGATTACGGATAATGGAGTGGGATTCGAGTCTGAACAATCTGCGCACGGATCGCACGGACTGGGCCTGATCGGCATGAAAGAGCGAGTCGCCTTGGTTCACGGGGAATTACTGGTGAGTTCTGCTGTGGGGAAGGGAACGAGGGTGCAGGTGGCGGTGCTCATTCCAGAGGGGGAGGCATGAGCAAGCCACGAGTTCTCTTGGCCGATGACCATACCCTGGTGTTGGACGGATTTCGGAAACTGTTGGAAGATCGGTGCGAGATCGTCGGGGTGGCGGAGGACGGCCGTACGCTGCTTCGAATGGCCCAAGAGCTAGAGCCGGACATCGTCACGCTCGATATTTCGATGCCGCAGCTCAATGGGGTCGATGCCGCCCGGAAGCTGAAGAAGCTTCTGCCTCGCACCAAGATGATCTTCGTGACGATGCACGCCGACCAGGCCTATGTGAGTGAAGCCTTCAAGGCCGGGGCCTCCGGCTATTTGCTCAAACGATCCGCCGGTTCAGAGTTACTTCAAGCCATCCAATCGGTCATGGACGGACAGTGTTATGTCACTCCCCTGGTCGCGAAAGGACTGGTGGAGTCGGCCATTACAGGGAAGATGCCAACGGTTCTGGCGGACAAGTCCTTGACCGCGCGCCAACGAGACGTGTTGCAACTCGTGGCAGAAGGGAGGACGGTCAAGGAGATTGCCTCGGCCCTCACTCTCTCACCGAAGACCGTCGAGTTTCATAAATCGCAGATCATGACGCTGCTCGATCTTCACACGACGGCGGAGCTCACAAAGTACGCCCTCGTCCACGGACTCCTCACATCGGACTAGTCCCCAGTATTCATGACTGTTCGTCGCGAAATCATGCCACAGGCCAGGCGTGGGGCGCGAGGCTAGGGGCTAGAGGAAAGAGCCGTGTTTCCCCCGACCGGAAGTCTTCACCCCTAGCCTCTGGCCACCGCGCCTCTCGCCCACACGGTAGTGATTGCAGCAGAAACACCCATGATAATCGGCCCTGGTGTACCTAGGGAGATTGCCTCAAGGACCTAGGGAAGTGCCTAGTGTGATTGTTGCCCCTCTCAGCTTATACGTAGCACCCATGGAATTCGGTCAGAGTTCAATCGCCGTCACTCTCAATCAACGGGGGCGGACAGGGACAGGTGAATCGGCTGCGATGGCGCGCACAATGGCGTGCGTAGTGACAACGTCGTCGAGGTGAGAGCAGCCGAAGATGAGTGAGCAACGGAATCACCAACAGGGCATGGGAGGCTGTCACTTATGAAGGTCAATCACAAGAGATGGTGGAGTGTAAGGGAAAAGTTCTTGATCGCTGGGGCCATCATGGCGCTGGTGGCTGGGATGGTATCTGCCGTCCCCAGCGCCTACGCAGGCGGCACGATCAAGGGCGACGACGACAAGTGGATTTCCGTCGGAATGGGTACGCGTACAAGTTTCAATATGGTAGAAGATGCGTCGGCGAGCGGTGGACAATACAGCAACAGCTTTGGGGTCAACAACGCTCGTATTTATGTCAACGGGAAGATCCACAAGTACGTCGGTTTCGAGTTCAACACCGAATGCTTTAACTGTTACATCGGCGGAGGTGGAGGTGCTGGATTTGGGGGTAATTCCAATATCGGCATGCTGGATGTGATCGGAAAGTTCGAGATTAACGATCTAGTGAACGTATGGTTCGGGCGGATGTTAGTGCCGACAGAGCGCGGAGAACTGAATGGTCCGTTCTACCACGCGGTTTTCGACGGTTTTAGAACACCGTTTAATCAAGCCGACTTCAGCGGGGGTTTTGGCGCAGGTGGGGCCGGTCTCTATGGCCGTGACAATGGCGTGACCTTCTTCGGGAAAATCCATCCAGGCGGTACACATCTGCAATACGTCGCGGGAGTATTCACAGGACTGCAGTCAAGCGCAGTCGCAGGACCAAATCAAAGGAACCAGCTGAAGTACGCCGGACGTCTCACGTGGAACTTGCTGAACGAAGAGAAGAATCCCGGTTACTACACCAGCGGTACCTACTACGGGACAGCCGGTGATATTCTCGCGATCGCGGTGGGGGGAGAGTATCAGAATGATGGAGCTGGCACATTGGTAAATAGAAGCATGTTCGGGAGTGCTGTCACAGACCTCCTATTTGAAAAAGTACTTGGGAACGCTGGTGTGTTCACGGTCAACGCCGAGTTCAAACGGTATTGGGCGCCTGATCTCGCCGCCGCCTCCTTTGCCGGACCAGGCTGCTTCTGTATGTTTAGCGGGACTTCATGGACAGGGTACGCCTTGTATCTGTTTCCGCAAGAGATTGGGATCGGGAGATTTCAGCCCTATGCGAGATATACCGGTCTGAACAGTCAGTTCGGCGGCGCACGTGAAGAATATGAACTCGGCATGAACTATGTCATTTCTGGTCACAATGCGCGCATCTCGGCGTACTGGCGGACTGGCACTATCGGCGGCTCCAATACCTTTAATGCGCAGAACTTAAGCTACGCCCCCGGGGCGACAGGGCAGCACGTCGATGCTTTCACTGTGGCCTTACAGCTACAGTATTAAGACTGTGGGGTAGGTTCTATACGTTGCTGGAGTGGAGTCATCTTAAAAAATTCTCTAACGACCTGTTCATGCGGTCGATCTGACACAACATCTACGTGTGCGTGAAAGGAGTCCGACCATGGAATCGAACAAGCCTGATAAGGCAAACCCGGTCGATCCGGGCAAGGATGCTGTGAGTGAGGAAGGCCCTTCGCGGCGTGAGCTTCTGGTGAAGGGCGGTAAGGTAGCGGCCGGCATAGGGGTTGCCGCCTTGCTTGGCAACTTAGGTAACTGGGCCTTGTCCTATGCGGCAGACAAGGAGCCGATCAAGATCGGCATCCTGCATTCGCTCAGCGGCACCATGGCGATCAGCGAAGTGTCGTTGCGAGACACCGTGATGATGGCTGTGGAAGAAATCAACGCCAAAGGCGGGGTGATGGGCCGGATGATCAAGCCGGTCGTCGTCGATCCGGCCTCGAACTGGGACCTCTTTGCCGAAAAAGCCAAGCAGCTCCTGCTGCAGGATAAGGTCTCGGTCACCTTCGGCTGTTGGACTTCGGTCAGCCGCAAATCGGTGTTGCCGGTCTTCGAGAAGAATAATGGCTTACTGTTCTATCCCGTGCAGTACGAGGGAGAAGAATGTTCGCGCAATGTCTTCTACACCGGCGCTGCCCCGAATCAGCAGGCCGTGCCGGCGGTGGATTATCTGATGAGCAAAGAGGGCGGCGGATTCACGAAGTTCTATCTGCTCGGCACCGATTACGTGTATCCCCGCACCACCAATAAAATTCTGAGGGCGATGCTCCTGGCGAAGAAAGTCCCGGCGGACCGCATCATGGAAGAATACACGCCGTTCCACCATCAGGACTACCAAACCATCTGCGGCAAACTGAAGAAATTCGCCGCCGGTGGAGGGGCTGCCGTGATCAGCACGATCAACGGCGACAGCAATGTGCCGTTCTATAAGGAGTTTGCGAACCAAGGTTTGCGGGCCGAAGATGCTCCGATCATGGCCTTCAGCGTGGCGGAAGACGAGTTGCGAGGAATGGACACGTCCGCGCTGGTCGGTCACCTGGCGGCGTGGAACTATTATCAAAGCGTCGATACGCCGCAGAATAAGAAGTTCGTGGCCGATTTCAAGGCCTACTGCAAGAAGAATAACCTGCCTGACGGCGACAAGCGGGTCACGGACGATCCGATCGAAGCCGCTTATTTCGGCGTGTATATCTGGAAGCAAGCCGTCGAAAAGGCCGGGTCGACTGACGTCGACAAGGTCCGAAAGGCGGTCTATGGCAGCAAGTTCATGGCGCCGGGCGGCGAGATCATGATGGATGCCGCCAACCATCATACCTATCGGCCGGTGCTCATTGGTGAGATCTTGGCGGACGGGCAGTTTAAGGTGGTCTCCCGTTCACCTGGGCTGGTGAAGCCGGAGCCCTGGAGCGAGTTTACAAATCCAGATAAGGGCTGCGACTGGGTCGGTCATCAAGGAACCTATCAAAAATAATCCGTCATGGATAGAGGGGGCTACTCAGTAGCCCCCTCTATCATGTGCGAGAAGTGCGGTTGACGGGACGAGATGTCTACGTCATTCGTGTGTCTTGTGGAGGGTCAGTCACCATCATGATGATTTATCTGGGCCGCACCATTGCCGTGCTAGGTGTCGTGGGACTGTTCCTGTTCTCTGAACCAAGCTGGACGTTTGCGACGGACGGGCCTATTGCCGCAGCTCCGATTTCTTCCATAGAGCAAGCCATCACGCAGGTCACCAGCGAAGACGAATCCATCCGTAACGCAGCCATTCGTCTGCTGATTGAACAGGGTGATGCCGGCCTGGTTCCTCGACTGGAGGGGATACGCGCCAATGCAAACCGTAGCATCCGGCAGGCCATCAAGCCGCTCATGGACATTCTCAAGAATCGAGAGAAACTCGCTAGCTCCAACAGTGACGTTCGCCGATCGGCAGCGGCAGATCTCGGCTCATCCGGTAATCCATCGGTGATTCCGTGGCTGGATGCCGCCAAGGTGAATGAGTCGAATAAGTGGGTGCGCTACACGATGGAAGAATCTTCGGCGCTGATCAAACTCGCATCGGACGATCCATCGATCAAAGCGGCTGCAGCCGAGAAGCTTGGCGAACTCTACAGTCAGAACGGGGTGCCGGCTTTGAAGCAACTGGTCGCGGCCGGCGCTGTAGCAGAAGCGACCGAAGCGCAGAAAACGGTGGCGAAGGCCGCCGGCGCCGCGATCCACAGCATTGAAACCTGGGGCGACTGGTCGAACGCCATTGAAACGATCTTTCGCGGAATCAGCCTTAGTTCGATTCTGCTGATCATGTCGTTGGGATTGGCGATCGTCTTCGGTTTGATGGGCGTGATCAATATGGCCCATGGCGAGCTGATGATGGTCGGCGCCTACGCGACGTTCGTCACGCAGCAATGTTTCACGGCCTGGTTTCCGTCCGATGTGTTCGACTGGTATTTTCCCGTGGCATTGCCGGTTGCCTTCCTTGCGGCTGCCGGCTCCGGATTACTGCTGGAGGCGACGGTCATCCGATTTCTCTATGGGCGTCCACTTGAAACCATGTTGGCGACCTGGGGAGTGAGTTTGGTCCTCATGCAGGCGGCTCGGGTGTATTTCGGCGATCTCACGGCCGTGGTCGCGCCAGGGCCGCTCAGAGGTGGCGCGCAAGTGATGGTCGGGGTCTATCTGCCGTATAATCGAATCTTCATCATCGCGCTCTCGATCGTCTGCGTGCTGGGGATTTACTTTGCGCTTTTTAAATCGAATCTCGGGTTACGCGTGCGGGCGGTGACTCAAAATCGAAATATGAGCGCCTGCCTCGGTATTCCAACCAGAAAAGTTGACTCCTATACCTTTGCGTTCGGGTCGGGACTGGCGGGCATCGCAGGCTGGGCGCTCACGATGGTCGGAAATGTCGACCCGGGTCTCGGTCAAAACTACATCGTCGACGCCTTCATGGTGGTGGTCACGGGAGGGGTTGGGAAACTGGCCGGCACGATCGTGGCCTCGCTGGGGATTGGCGGGCTGAACAAACTGATCGAGCCAAGCTTCGGCGCCGTGTACGGCAAGGTCTTCATCCTCGTGATGGTGATTCTCTTCTTGCAGTGGCGGCCGTCTGGACTGTTTGCGATGAAAGGACGGAATGCCGATTAAGAATTGATGCCACAGGCCAGGCAAGAGGCACGGGGCGAGGGGCCAGAGGAAAGAGCCGTGTCTTCGGCCGGAAGTGTTCGCCCCTAGCCTCTCGCCCCGCGCCAGAAAGCTCGCGATTGCAGCAGAAGCATTCATGAATAATGCAGGCTGGGGAGAACAGGGAAGACGATGAGTGACGGAACAGCAGACAAGAATCGCAGTGGAGGGATGGCCTTCTGGGTCGTCGGCGCCATTCTGCTCCTGGTCATGCCTCTCCTGAATGTTTTGCCGCCTGAAGATTCTTGGTTTCACCTTTCCGATTTCAGTCTGAATCGGTTCGGGAAGTTTCTCGCCTTTGCGATTCTTGCTCTTGGGCTTGACCTCATCTGGGGTTACACCGGTATCTTGAGCCTGGGTCAGGGAGTATTTTTTGGATTAGGCGCGTACTGCATGGGCATGCATCTCATGCTTACGATCGGAAAAGAGAGCGTCTATGGCAGCGATATGCCGGATTTCATGGTGTGGAACCAGGTGAAAGAGCTGCCGCTCTTCTGGAAGCCGTTCTACAGTTTTCCAGCTGCGGTCATTGGCGCGATTCTGGTGCCGATGGCATTTGCGTTAGTATTCGGGTTTTTTGCTTTCCGCAGCCGCATCAAAGGCGTCTATTTTGCGATCATTACGCAGGCGTTGGCCCTCGCCGCCTGGCTGGTCTTTAACCGGAACGACACGAATCTCGGCGGCACGAACGGATTGACCGATTTCAAGCAGGTGATCGGGTATCGGCTCTCCGAACCCGGTACGCAGCGGGTCTTATATGTCATCACCGTGCTCTGTCTCGGCGCGTCCTATCTCTTGTGCCAGTGGATCATTCGTTCGAGGGCCGGCCGGGTGCTGGTCGCCGTGCGAGATAGCGAGAAGCGCGTGGTCTTTTCCGGATATACTCCTGCCAACTATAAACTATTCGTCTTTGTCGTGTCCGCGGGCCTGGCCGGACTGGCCGGGTTGCTGTATGCCCCCCAAGTCGGCATCATCACGCCGGCGCAGATCGGGGTGCTGCCGTCACTTGAAATGGTCATTTGGGTAGCGGTGGGTGGCCGTGCCAGCCTGGCAGGGGCGGTATTAGGGGCTGTGAGTGTGAATTACGGACGCAGCATACTCACGAATTATTTTCCCGAACTCTGGCCCTTCATCCTCGGCGGACTTTTCGTGCTGGTGGTGCTGTTGTTCCCCGATGGGTTGGTCGGCATCATACGAAAGGGAAAGAGTCTCCTGACCCGGCGTAAAGCCGGTGAGGGAAAACCAACTATGCCGGATGAGAAAACGGTTGTGCCGGAGGGGAAGCACTGAGATGGCGGAACGGGGCTCCATTATCCAACTCGAAGGCGTCACCGTCGATTACGACGGCTTCAAAGCCCTCAACAATCTGAACTTCATCGTCGACTACAACGAACTCCGCGTGGTCATCGGACCGAACGGGGCCGGGAAGACGACCTTGCTGGATGTGATTTGCGGGAAGACCAAAGCGGCGAGCGGCCGTGTCTTTTTCGGCAAGGATGTCGATCTGAAGGGGAAACGTGAAGATGAAATCGTCGCCCTCGGCATTGGGCGAAAGTTCCAAGCGCCATCCATCTATGGATTTCTGACCGTCTGGGAAAACCTCGACTTGTCGTTGAAACGGAGCAGCAAAGGTGTCTTTGCAACCCTGTTTGGGAAATCGACGTCGGAGGAACGGGCCAGGATCGAGGAGAATCTTGAAACGATCGGCCTGAAAGAGTATGCGCACACCAGAGCCGGGTCGATGTCGCATGGTCAGAAACAATGGCTCGAAATCGGCATGGTAATCTTGCAAGATCCTTCGCTGCTTCTGGTCGACGAACCGGTTGCCGGGATGACCGACAAAGAAACGGAGCAGACTGGGCAATTGCTCCAATCGTTGGCGGAGAAACAGGCGATTATCGTCATTGAGCACGACATGGAGTTCGTCCGGCAGATCGCCCGCATCGTGACGGTGTTGCACGAGGGCACCGTCATTTGCGAGGGTACCGTCGAGAAGGTACAGGCAGACGCTCGGGTCAGAGAGATATATCTGGGCAGACAAAAAGTGGCTCATTAGCAGAATGTTGAAACGTGCCCCCAGCGTCGTTCTCGGCTCGACAAGATCCTCAACGTACCCCAGAGGGTACGCCTCCGGTCTTCTTTCGCCTGCGGCCTTGCTGGAAGCCCGTTTGAACATTCTGCAAAGGCAACGGAAGCTACGCTATGCTGCAACTTGATAAGATCAATGCCTACTTCGGTGAAAGCCACATTCTCCGAGATGTGTCCTTTACGATTGATGCTGGAGAGGTCGTGTGCCTCATGGGCCGGAACGGTGTCGGCAAGACGACCACGCTCAAAGTACTGACCGGACTCTTGCCCGCGAGGTCGGGAAAGATGATGTTCAACGGGACTGATGTGACGAAGGCGCCGACCGACCAGAGAGCACGCAGCGGGCTGGCTTGTGTGCCGCAGGGCCGTGAGATCCTTCCTCACCTGACGGTTCGGGAGAATTTACTGCTCGGATTCTGGGCGAGATCGGACAAGCCGAACGGGACGGTCGAGAAAACAGCGTTCGACGAGGTCTATCACCTGTTTCCCAAGCTCACACAGATTCTCAATCGTCCAGGCGGCGTCCTGAGCGGTGGCGAGCAGCAGCAGTTGGCGATTGGTCGCGCGATCTTGTCGAATCCCAAGCTGCTCTTGCTCGATGAGCCGACGGAAGGTATCCAACCTTCGATCGTGGATCAAATAGAAGACGTAATCATTGGATTCAAAAAGCAGCGCCGGTTTGCCATCTTGCTGGTCGAGCAGGGCCTCCACTTTGCCGCTCGCCTGGCGGAGAAATATGTGGTGATGGCCAAAGGGGCGGTGGTGGTGTCGGGCAAGAGCAATGAGTTGAGCGCGGAAAAGGTAAAGCAGTATTTGACGGTGTAGCGAAGAGGTGGGGTGGCCAGACGTGTCTCCTTGCTCGCGGAACGCGCCCGCTCAGAAGGATGAGGAGGGGAGCGGCCAGGTGCCCTCTTTGCTCGCAGAACGCGCACGATGAAACGGTGCTCGTTCGATGCGCGCAGTAGAGGGCAGCCTTGGCCACTCCCTTGGAGACAGGCAGTGGAAGTTGGGCAGTCCTTGATGGGCACAGTTGAAGTCACCTTAAACGCCCCGTTACTATCCTGGTCCCTGACCCAGCTGAGAGACCGAGGATTTTCGTATCGATTGACGGAGTTCGACTATGCATCTGACACCGAGAGAGCAAGAGAAGCTGCTGATCTATGTCGCGGCGAATTTAGCCAAGGAACGCAAAGCGCGTGGGTTGAAGTTGAATCATCCTGAAGCGGTCGCCTTTATCACAGCGGCAATTCTGGAAGGTATCCGAGACGGGCGCTCGGTGTCGGATCTCATGAGCTATGGCGCGACGTTGTTGAAGAAGAAAGATGTGATGTCAGGTGTGGCGGAGATGATTCCTGAATTACAGGTCGAGGGGACGTTTCCAGATGGCACGAAACTCGTCACCGTGCATGAGCCGATTCGATAGGTAAATCGATGAAAAAGAAAACCAAAGCCAAGCAGAAAGCGACGAAGCGAAGGGGCGTGAGTCGGAATGCCAAGAAGGCTTCGATTCAGCCCGCTGCTGTTATTCCTGGTGAAATCATCCTCGGGGAAGGCGACATTGTTGCGTTCAATGGCCGTCAGATTGTTGAGATGATCGTCGCCAATACGGCTGATCGGCCGATCCAGGTCGGATCTCATTGTCATTTCTTCGAGGCGAATCGCGCGCTACGGTTCGATCGTGAAAAGGCCTATGGGTTTCGGTTGCAAGTTCCAGCTGGAACCGCGGTGCGGTTTGAGCCGGGCGAAGACAAGCGGGTAACGCTGGTCTCGATAGGCGGCAATCGCGTGGCCTATGGAATCAATGGACTGGTGAATGGTCGTCTGGACGATTCGACAGTGAAAGCCAAGGCGCTCGCTACGGCGCGGGAGCAGGGGTTTATCGTTAACCGTTAAACGCGATTAACAAATCACGAATAACGATTAACGGAGGACTTTATGAAAATTCCGCGACGACAGTACAACGATCTCTACGGACCAACGGCGGGTGATCGTATTCGCCTGGCCGATACGGAGTTGTTGATCGAGATTACGCGCGATCTGACTGTGCCTGGTGAAGAGGCCAAGTTCGGCGGCGGCAAGGTCATTCGCGACGGCATGGGCCAGTCACCATCAGCCACCCGCGCGAAGGGCGCGCTCGACCTCGTGATCACCAATGCGGTCATCGTCGATTGGTGGGGGATCGTGAAGGCGGATATCGGCATCCGGGATGGCCGTATTGTCGGAATCGGCAAGGCCGGCAATCCCGACATGATGGAAGGCGTGACGAAAGGGATGGAGGTCGGCGCCTGCACAGAAGTGCTGTCGGCTGAAGGTAAGATTGTGACGGCGGGTGGAATCGATACGCACATCCATTTCATCTGTCCGCAGATCATCAATGAAGCCTTGGCGAACGGGCTGACGACGTTGATCGGTGGCGGCACCGGTCCGGCAACCGGGACCAATGCCACGACCTGCACGCCTGGCGCCTGGAACATTCATCGCATGCTGGAAGCCGCGGAAGGATTCCCGATCAATCTCGGCTTTCTCGGGAAAGGCAACTCATCGCTGCCGGATGGACTCCGCGAGCAAGTCGAGGCCGGGGCGATCGGGCTGAAGTTGCACGAAGACTGGGGCACCACGCCGGCGGCAATTTCGACCTGCCTCGATGTAGCGGAAGAATTCGATGTCCAAGTCGCCATCCATACCGATACGTTGAACGAAGCTGGCTTTGTCGAAGATACGATCAAGGCCTTCAAGGGGCGCACGATTCACTCATTTCATACGGAAGGCGCCGGTGGTGGGCATGCCCCCGATATCATCAAGGTATGCGGTGAGGCCAATGTGTTGCCCTCCTCCACAAATCCCACGATGCCGTTCACAGTGAACACGATGGACGAGCATCTCGACATGCTCATGGTCTGTCACCATTTAAACCCTCGCGTGCCGGAAGATATCGCCTTTGCCGAATCGCGCATTCGCCGCGAGACCATTGCGGCGGAGGATATTTTGCACGACATGGGGGCGATCAGCATTATGTCGTCCGACTCGCAGGCGATGGGGCGCGTGGGTGAAGTCATCATTCGCACCTGGCAGACGGCGCACAAGATGAAAGTGCAGCGGGGGCAGCTCTCTCAAACTGCGGCCGACAAGCTGGCCGGCTCCAACGATAACTTTCGGGTGCGCCGCTATATCTCGAAGTACACGATCAATCCGGCGATTGCGCACGGCATCGCGCATGAAGTGGGGTCAGTCGAAGTCGGCAAGTTGGCGGATCTCGTGCTCTGGAAACCGGCCTTCTTTGGCGTGAAGCCTGAGATCGTGTTGAAGGGTGGCTTTCCCATGTCCGCTGCCATGGGAGATCCCAATGCGTCGATCCCCACGCCACAACCGGTCTTCACCAGACCCATGTTCGGGAGTTTTGGCCGCGCCCTGTTTTCTACGAGCCTCACTTTTCTTTCCAAGGCCGCTATAGATCACGAGGTGCACAAGTCACTTGGCTTGCAGAAACGCGTGGCGGCGGTGAAGAAGTGCCGGAGCATCGGCAAGCGCGATATGAAGCTGAACGATGCGTTGCCGCATATTGACGTGGATCCGGAAACCTATGTGGTGAAAGCTGATGGACAGGTGCTGACGTGCGAACCGATGGCGGTGTTACCAATGGCCCAACGCTATTTCTTGTTCTAACGGCTGCTGAAAACGCCGCCCAGCTTCGTTCTCGCCTTGAACGCATCCTCAACGTACCCAAGAGGGTACGCCTCCGGTGCGTTCGCCGGCTCGGCCTTGCTGGACAACGTTTTGAGCAGCCTAGCCGTTAGGGCAGACCTATGAGACTGGCCCACCGAGCAATGCAATGAATACTCTATCGCTTCTAAAAGGTCTTCGATTCGTCGATAGTTTTTTCCCCTCTGGAGGGTATGCGTTCTCGTCGGGACTGGAGGCGGCGGTGCAGGGTGGTGCGGTTCGGAATGCGGAAGAGCTGTCGCGTTACGTGGTTGAGTCGCTCACGACTGGAATAGGTGAGCGCGAGGCAGTGGCAGTAGGATTGGCGCATGATGCCTATGTTTCCGGCTCCTTGAAAATTGCCTTCGAGGCGGATGGAGAACTGGAGGCGATGAAGCTGGGTTGTGAATCACGGATCGCCAGCCGACAGATGGGACGCCAGGTCATACGACTGGCCGCGAATCAACAGGCCAGCCATCCAGGAATCGAAGATTATCGTGCAGCGGTTGAAGCTGAGCGGACGCCAGGACATCTGGCCGTGAGTTTCGGCCTTACATTGGCAGCCGTCGGTTGGTCAAAAGAAGACAGCATTGCCGCGTTTCTGTACCAAACCGCGACGGGTTTTGTGGCTGCGGCAATGAAGTTGCTGCCGCTCGGTCAGCGTGAGGGACAGCGGTTATTGGAGGACTGGATCGAGGTGATCGAGCGAGTCAGTCACAAAGCGGCACACGAACGAGTGCTTCAGTCTTGGTCACCGGTCCAGGACATTTATGCAATGCGACACAGCCGGCTGGAATCGCGGTTGTTTCGGTCGTAAGCGCAGATAGGAAAATAGTGGAAGGGTGCCACCCCAAGCTGACCTCGTCTTACCCATCTTGTGCTGGGAGTGCAGTCATCAGCCAGCAACAAGACATGAAGGTGGTTCAGGGTCGACGCATCGTGCTTCTCGTCGCGGCTGAAGAGTCTCACCTGACATTGTGTGTCTCGCCGCGCGAGCCAAACATATCATCAGCGGAGACTCGGACCTTCTTCGGTTAAGGTCGTATCGGCAGATTCCCATTCTCTCACCGACTGTATTTGTACGAGACGTGCTCGATCAACCGTAACGCGCCTCCCCCCTGATAGTTTCTCTATCGTCAGGGTTTCGGCTTCGCACCAGGGAAGACGTTGATCGAACTGACCCTGCTATCTTTCCTGCGCACGACCAGGACTCAGTACTCAGGACTCAACATTGCCGTAATTGACGCCGTTATGCTGACAGCGCTATATAGGCGAATCTGCTTCATGTGGTGGAACTATGCATCGAGCCGATGAACATTTCTCAGGCAACGGCCGTGTGACGGAAGCCCGGGCGCGTCATATTCCTGTGATCGGTGTCGGTGGGCCGGTTGGGTCTGGAAAGACTGCGCTGGTCGAAGCGCTTTGCCTCCGCCTGCGCGATCAGGTGAGTTTGGCGGTGGTCACCAACGATATCTTTACCAAGGAAGATGCCGAGTTTCTGACGCGCCAGGGCGCGCTCCCGCAAGACCGCATTCTGGGTGTCGAAACCGGAGGCTGCCCTCATACGGCGATCCGTGAAGACGCCTCGCACAATCAGGAGGCTTTGGACGATCTGCTCAAGCGCCATCCCGATGTCGAGCTGATGTTCGTCGAGAGCGGTGGCGATAATCTGGCTGCGACGTTCAGCCCTGAACTCGCGGACAAGGTCATCTACGTGATCGATGTGGCGGCTGGCGATAAGATCCCACGCAAAGGCGGTCCCGGAATTACCCGCTCCGACCTTCTCGTGATCAACAAGGTCGATCTCGCGCCGCACGTCGGAGCCGATTTGTCCGTGATGGATCGAGACAGCAAACGAATGAGGGGCGACTTGCCGTATCTCTTTACGAATCTCAAGACAGGAGAGGGTCTCGACCAGGTCGTGGCTTGGGTTGAGCAGCTCTTGCCGCCGCACGCGCCTGGAATCGTGAGGCGTGAAACGTGAAACGTAGGATTGCCGGATACTCTTCTTCCGAAACCTTTCACCTTTCACCTTTCACGTCTCACGAATCGCTGGTTGGCCGGCGCGGGGTCTTGTCCTATGAGTTCGAGCGAGAGGGCCTACGCACGGTGCTCACGCGCTCGTCTTGCACGAGTCCCTGGCATCACTTTCCTCCTTCGTATCTCGACGATAGCGGCTGTGCCTACACATGGCTTGTGAATCCATCCGGTGGATTGGTCGGTGGCGATCATCTGTCGGTGGAGGCGCAGTTCCATGCCGGGACACATGTGCTGATGACAAGTCCATCAGCTAATCGTATCTATCGAAGTCTGTCTGAACCGGCTCTACAAGAGATTCGTCTTTCGGTTGGTCCTGACGCTAGGCTGGAATGGTTGCCAGAGGTCACGATCCCGTTTGCCGGGTCGCGCTTTTGCCAATCGATCCATGTGGATCTCGCGCCAGGCGCGACGGTGATACTGTGGGACGCCATGGCTTCCGGCCGGATTGCCAGGCAGGAGCGCTGGGCCTTCGCATCGGTCGAAAATGAGATCCAGATCCGAACGCTTCCAGGAAAGTCACTTGTCGAACGATATCGCCTGGTCCCTGACCGATTGCCTGAATCGGTCGGCCTCGTCGGGAGCTGGGACTATGTGGCGTCGCTCTTTGTGATCGGCGATGCGGTCGATGCCGATGTCTGGAAACGTCTGGATCTTGTGCTCGCTGCGATTCTGGAGCAGCGCCCCGGTCTGGTGCTGGGAGGGGTGTCAATACTTGCAGCTCCAGGCTTGGCGGTCAAATTGGTTGCTCGTACTGCGCCGGACCTTACGATGACGCTGGAGACAATCTGGGCGGCGGTTCGGAAAGAGCTGTGGGATCTTCCGGTTCCGAACCTACGACGGTATTGAGTCGGCGAGATTTCTGGTTAGAAGCTATTTGATACCCCCTGAACACGTGTGATATCCAGTTGGTCAAAATGACATTCCAACGAGGCCGCAGGCGACGCAAGTACCGCAGGCGTACCCTCTGGGGTACGTTGAGGACGCTTGCGAGCCGAGAACGAAGTTGGAAGTCATTTTCACCAACCTGGTGATAACTATGCGCACCTTTCGTATTGCTATGGCACAGATGAACCCCACAGTCGGGGATCTGGACGGGAACGTCCGCCGGATCACGGACTGGCTGCGCGAGGCGAAGAAGGCGAAGGCCGACTTGGTCGCGTTCCCCGAGCTGGCGATCACCGGCTATCCACCTGAAGACCTTCTACTAAAGCCACGCTTTATTGCGGACAACCGCCGCGCGCTTCAAGAAGTCGTTCGCCACTGCCGGGGCCTTGCCGCAGTGGTGGGCTACGTCAGCCAGAGCGATGGACTCGATCCGAAGCAAGCTCGCTCATCGGTGGTGCAGGCCGGCGCGCACGAACTCTACAACGCGGCGGCAGTCATTGCAGATCAAAAACTCATCACGACCTATTGCAAGTGGTACTTGCCGAACTACGGCGTGTTCGACGAGAGCCGCTATTTTCATCCAGGCCGGCGGCTGCCGCTCATCCGTCTGCGCGGGACGGTGGTCGGCGTCAATATTTGCGAAGATGTCTGGTTGCCGGATGGTCCGACCGGTTTCCAGGCTGCAGCAGGCGCCGAAGTCATCGTGAATATCAATGCCTCGCCGTTTCATCTGGGCAAGAGCCGAGTTCGCGAGCAGATGTTGGCGACTCGCGCGAGAGAAAACGGGGTGGTGCTCACCTACACCAACGCAGTCGGCTGTCAGGATGAACTGGTCTTCGACGGGAATAGTGTGATTCTCGATCACCAGGGTGAGGTCATCGCGCGTGGGAAAGCCTTTGAAGAAGATCTGATCGTCGCCGACCTCAACATGGAGGCGGTCGCGCGGGCGAGACGAACTGGCAGCAAAAAGCTCTTGCCGCGGCGCATTGCCTCTGCTGTCGAGGTCTGTGCTGCGCCGCTTCCATCGGTTCAAAAAACTCAGGCGCGCGCGATCCCCGCTGTGGCGCCTGTCTTGGACCAGCTTGAAGAAGTGTATCGAGCCCTCACGCTGGGGGTGCGCGACTATGTGAGGAAAAATGGGTTTACGCGTGTGGTCATCGGCCTAAGCGGCGGAGTGGACTCGGCGCTGACTGCTGTGCTCGCCGTCGATGCGCTCGGCGCTGAAAACGTGCGGGGGCTGTTCATGCCCTCACCCTATACGTCGCAAGACAGTCACGAGGATGTCGCAGAATTGGGGGCACGACTGGCGATCTCCGTCCGGACGATTCCCATTACGACGCTGTTCGACCGCTATCGGCATGCGCTCGCGGAGACGTTCGAGGGGCGTGCGCCTGATACGACGGAAGAGAATCTCCAGGCCCGCATCCGGGGCAATCTCCTTATGGCCTTCTCCAATAAGTTCGGACATCTGGTGCTCACGACGGGTAACAAGAGCGAGATGAGCGTGGGGTATGCCACGTTGTATGGCGACATGGCCGGCGGTTTTGCCGTGATCAAAGATGTGCCAAAAACAATGGTGTATGACCTGGCGCGGCTCCGCAACCTCCGCGGCGCAACTCCGGTGATTCCCAAGCGGACGTTAGATCGGCCGCCCACTGCCGAGTTGAGGCCCAATCAAAAAGATGAAGATTCGCTGCCGCCCTACGAGATACTCGATCCCATTCTCCAGGCCTATGTGGAAGAAGACCGGTCCCTCGAAGAGATCGTCGAAGCGGGGTACGACCGTGCCACGGTGGCGCGTGTGATGACGATGGTGGATGGCAGCGAGTACAAGCGCCGACAGGCGCCGATCGGCATCAAGATCACGCACAGGGCTTTGGGGAAGGATAGACGGATGCCAATAACGAACGGCTATCGCAATTCATAGCAGGACGCTGAAAAAGGCCCCCAACTTCGTTCTCGGTTCGTCACCATCCTCAACGTACCCCTGAGGGTACGCTTCCGGTTATGACTCACCTGCGGCCTCGTTGGATGGACTTTTTGAGCATCCTGCTGGGAAAGGCTGAAGGCGCAGAAAGCTGAAGCTTTTGAAACGTCGAATTCCGAACCACGACCTTCGGCATTTCAACCTTCAGCCTCGGACTTCAGCCTTCACTTTTGCTGTGGCGTGGTTTTCTGCTTTGGGCTGTTTTGCCCGGTGGGCTGGTTGCCGAGTTGCTTTTGGATGGATTGCAGTTCCTTCTTGAGGGTTTCCACCTCCTGAGCCAATGCCTCTGTGGACTGAGCCGGGGCTTCGTATCCGCTGGTCCCTAGTGGAGACTCGCGCATCGGCGAGGTCCGTTCCATTCGAGGCGCAGTCTGCCCGGCGGTTGCTGCTGCCGGCGGTGCCTGTTGCAATAGCTGATAATCGATGGCGAGAAACCGATCGGTCGGTTTCCCTCCTTCCGGCGGATCGAAGGCATCGGATCGTTGGGCGGCGCGTGGAGTGAACAGCACAATACGGTCCTGAAGGCCTGAAGAGTCGGGGCGGCTCATTCGATAGGCGCCGTCGTTTACATGCAGGTTCGCCCGCGCCGGTGCAGAGCGATATTGAGAGAGAATCACATAGAGCTGCCGGCCATAGGCATAGAGGGAACCGGAGGTGGTTTCCGTGATCGAAGATTCTAAGAAGGAGCCTGCGTGCGTAGTCTGGACACGATACTCGATGCGCTGATTCGGCGCTGCCCTACGCAAACCCTCTGCAAGCAGCGGAGCGAGAAACCGGATCTGATCGTCCGTGAAGAAAGGAACGGGAGACGAGGAGCCTGCGAATAATTTCTGAATGCCGCGCTCCCGATCCTGAACTTCTATGCCGCTCAAGATCTGGGCGAGAAGGGCTGGCTCCAGCGTGATTGGATGAGTGGCCTGAATCGACTGGTCAGAAATCGTCTGAAGAGACACCGTTCCGCGGGGATCATCAAAGAGGATTGTACCGGTCTGGGCGGTCGTGCCGCAGGCGGCGTAGATGAAACAGAGCAGGGCCAGGAGGATGCTGATCGGACTAAACGCGAAGCGTGAGGCGTGAAACGTGAAACGTGGGTCAGCCGCTGGGAAGAGCCCAGGCTTGTGAGATAGTTTCCGTGCCGAATGCTGTGGTGAAGGAGCCATAAGAAGTTGGAGTGAATCTAACATAGAGAATTGGTCAATGCCAGCGAGGCTGGTTGATCTGGTTTGTTTTGTTCATTTGGTTAGACTCATTCAACCAAACAAACCAAATAACAAGAAAAACCAGATCGCTCGCTCGTCCCGCCTTTCCCTCGCCAAAGAAATGAATTGACAGCTATTTTCTGGACAGGTATAAGGGCGCGTAGTATAGGGGCTCCTACAAGGAGCATTTTAGGTACAGAGGGGAACAATGGCGTTTCCC
>JBDSDL010000206.1:0-4725 GCA_039920585.1 Nitrospiraceae bacterium
AGGGCGGCAAGGTCTGTGCTTAGCATGACTCTATGACCACGAATGACGAGGATTGTCTGTTCAATTCGTTCGCGAGGTACCAGAGCGCTCATATTTCCTCTCCGCTCTACCAATCCACCACGAGGCCAAAAATAGATTTCCTGCTCACTGTACAAAATCAATGAACGGAAAACAAAATGGAAGTATTATTAGGTTAGCGTATAAACTCTGTAGTAAAGCGCGGACGGCAGGAACGATGAGCCGATAGCAGATAGCGATCAGACGGCGCGAGGCCTCACGGATCTTCCGATTCTCTATACCTCTTTTTGAAGGAGTGGCCAAGGCTGCCCTTTACTGCGCGCATTGGACGAGCACTGTCTCATCGTGCGCGTTCTGCGAGCAAGAAGGATAGTCTGGCGACTCCTTTCCCATCCTTCCAAGCTTGCTCGTTTCTCTCATTAAGTGGGTGGCCTGGGTTGGCCCTTAACTGCGCCCGTCGAGCGAGGCCCTTCTGAGGGCGCGCGCTCCGGGAGCAAAAAGGGCCAACCAAGCCACCCTCTATTTCCACCCTTCTCCGCCCGTCCCCCCTCCGAACCCTCCGAAGTTCCCTCCGAAGCCGCCTTGGCCGGCTCCCCAATACTCGCCTTTTTGAATCCGTTTGTAAGGATGCCGAATGTCTGGACGGGTGATCCACCAAAAGAATGCGAGCGCCACGATGCTACTAAAGAGGGTGAGTCCAAAAACAAAGGCCTTGGAATAGGTCTTCGCGATAACCCCAACGCGCACCTCCTGCGCGGGAGAGGCTAGTGCCACCACCGTAAGATAGAGACCTTCGCCGAAATGTCCTAACTCAATCGACGGCTGCAGACTGTCGCGCCCGACTTGACTCACGACCGTGGGAGTGATCACCGGCAACATCTGCCGGCCCAGTGTAATCGCGGCTTGTCGTTCCTGCACCGCGACCAACACCATCACGCCGTGTTCTTGTTGCGTCGATCCGATGCCCCACTTTTCATACAGCGCCGTCGCATACTCCTTGGCCGACTCGAATGGCATGATAGTCGGAACGGTCACTACCACCATTTCTACGCCGGTCTTCCGCTCAAGGTCCTGGCAGACGGACCGGATGCGCTCTTTCCAATCCCCATCGATCGCCTGCGCATGGTCGCTCACATAGCCTTGAGGCCCCGGCAACTGGATCTTGGGCCGTTCGTAGGACACCGCCTGGGCTATCCCCTCAAAGAGGACGAGACAGAGGATTATCGCTAGATGGATGGTCTTCATCATCGCTGCCCCGACTGCGGCAGTTGATCGACTGCGCGAGTAAGCCGCGTCACGGCTTGCAGATACCGGTCAAAGAGACGAGGCACTTCGTGGAGGCCTGGAGAAATTTGCCCGCGCTTGAGCAACCACACATCGAATAATCCCTGCAGATCGAGCTTCAGCTGCTCGGCGACGTCCGTGATCACCGCATCAGAGTGAGAGAGTGCTGGCCGCCCAAGGATACGCTGTACCCCGCGCAACAATGGAAGCATCGAGGTGATCGAGAGCGGCAACAACATCGTCGTCGCTTCGTCGCCTCCGCCCCCTTCGACATAACGCTGGCGCAGGCGTAACAAGTGGCTCGCGAGACCCTGGACCACGGCTTCTCTCAACCGGTCGGTCTTCACGTGAAAGCCGATGAAGGGATCGCGCCCACCCAGAACGCGATGCTGTTCCTGGATCTCCAGAAACTCCAGCGGAAAGACCGCTGCCGACATGTGCAGCTCCTCTTCCGTCAGAAAGAGAGGGACCACGATCTGTTCCTTGCTCCATCGACGATGCAACGCGCTGTACTGTTTGAGCACGGCGCTATCGTACGAGGACACCAAGAGCAGTATGTTCAGATTGGAGCGACCCGGGAGAAACTCCCCACGGACGGCGCTGCCATACAGCAGCAGACCTTCCATCTGTTCCCCGAACGCACCTGTGACCTCTTTCACGTAGGTCTGCAGCAGTTTCTGTGTGTCATCCGGCAATCCCTCGATCAGACGTTCAGCCGTGCCCATGTTCCTCACGACGACATCGGATGTGGAGATCTCTCATGCCCACGGATATCGGGGAGAAACCCTGCGGCAATCACGCGATCGATCAGATTAAATGGCGGCATCGTCCGTAACCCTGCCGTGGTGGATAGGACCTGATAGCGCAGCCGCGCGTTCCGATCCAGCGTCTGAAACACGCGATCGCGAAGGAAGGCCACCATTGGATTCTCTGTATTCCAATAAAACACCTGTTGATCGGCCAATTGCTGCAACATGGTGACTTGCGGCCGCCTGGCCCGTTCAAATTCTTTCAGTCTGGCGGAAGAGTAATCTTGATCGGCAAGACAGCCCGGCAAGAGATCGGACAGCGCCATGGCATCGACCATCGCCTGCATGCGCCCCTGCGAGGCATGGGGATTCATCGCATGAGCGGCATCGCCGATCAGCACGGCTCCGTCTGCGACCCAGGTCGGCGTTCGCACCCGCCCGGTCGGCATATAGGCGGTCTGGCTCCAATCGCTCAGACGACGAAACAGCCCGGCAAACTGCGGCGCGATCTGGCTCCACGTCTGCTGGAGCGCAGCAATACCACGCTGTTTCACGGCCTCCATCGAATCTTTGGGAATCATGTAGAAGAGATAGACCTTGTTCCCTGTTGCCGGAAAGATTCCCAAAATGGTCTTGTGCCCCACGTAGTAGAACGATTCCGATACCGGCTCTTCCGATTCGAGAATCGCGATCAGATACCCGTCGGGATAGAGGTATAGGTCGGCGGGAATCTTCAGGGCCTCACGCACTTTCGAAAAGGCGCCATCGGCGCCGACGACAATCTTCGCATGGATGGTGTGTGGGCCATCTGGCCCCTGCGAGGATAATCCCACCACCTGGGTTCCCTCACGCAAGAGTCCTGTAAAGGAAGTCCCGTAGCGGAGCGTCACACTTTTCTGTTGCTGCACCGCCGCGACAATGGCGTGGTGCACGACGTTCGGCAAGGTCACGATGGCGCGATTGTAGGGCGGCGGCAGATCGCCATAGTCGATGCTACAGAGGCGCATCCCTCCGGCCCGGCAAAAATGAAAATGCCGCACGGACCTCGTGGCATCGACCGGCAAGGACTGCAATACGCCCAAGCGATCGAGTACGCGCTGCCCGTTCGGTTGGAGAATTTCTCCCCGCAGTCCCTTAGGCGGGCCGGCGGCCTGATCCAACACGATGGTGCTGATCCCTTGCTTCGCCAGCGCCAGGGCTAAGACGGCTCCGCCTCCCCCTGCCCCAACCACCACGACATCGGTCTGTTCAGTCATCGCTCCTCACCAAGAAAGACTGAGGTTGCTTGAGTGCTCTTCCTAATTCCTTCAGCCTTAGCCTTCACTTCAGCTTTCTTACTTACCTACTTCCATTCCCGATACCGATCGTGATCGTTCCACATTGCCAGAAACTTCTCTCGGGCCTTGGCCGTGATCGCATGATCGGTAATGACGTCGAGCCGCTCATCGTTATAGCGATTGCCGCTCGTCGTGTGATTCATCGATCCGGAGGCGTTCACTTCATCGTCGATCACCACCTGTTTTAGGTGCATCAGCCCATCGTGCGCGTTCACGAGAATAGGAATGCCGGCCAGCTGCAGCGTATGCAGCGCAGTACGCTGCTTGACGTCCTCGATGCGCTTCAGATCGGTGATCAGACGCACATCGACTCCTCGTTTCTTCGCCGCAACCATCGCCTCCACCGCACGAGGAGAGGTCAACCCATAGACTGCCACATAGAGGTACCGTGTCGCCTGCCGATAGAGCGTCGTCAGGCGATCGAGTGGCGCGTCGTCTGGCCCATAGTAGACCTCCACCGTCGCGCTCCATCCACTCCCGACTGAAACCACGAGCATCAGGACGACGAGACAGAGCGACCGCACAATGGAGTGGGATAGGACTGCGCTCATGGCTATTCGAGTTCAAACAACATCTTGAAATGATCGTCCGTGGCCTCCCAAGCTTGGGGTGCCGCAGTGGCGAGCCACTGTTGCAGAAACTGCTTTTGGCCTGGCGTGAGCAATTGCTTGATCTGGTGAGAGCGGCCTTGGAGGGGCTGCAGAAACCCGACCCGCTTCTGGAAATCCAATGTCGCTGTGCGGACATACATGTTCGTGAAGGCTGTCGGGGTCTCGTCCTCCCCATCGCCTTGAATCCAAACCGATAAAAACTTCTCTAACTGGAGTCCGGTACTATCCAAGGCGGGATCGGTATCGTGAAACAGCTCATTTTCCGATTCTTTGAGCGGAGTGGCCTCGACGGCCCTGAACATGAAATTGCGCTTCCACATGTCATGACTCATCCAAAAGATGGCATAGTGGCGGCGGATCGCGGACAAAGTCAAGCTACGAGGCAGCCGGTTTCGTTGCCTTGACATTGGCGAAGTCGCTTTGATAACGTGTTGAAATTGTTTAATCTCTAGGCCATCTTAGGAGTCTTCATGCAGGTCAAAATCAATGGCAAGGCAGAAGAGGTTTCAGGGGGAACGGTCCTCGACCTTCTCCAGGCTAAAAAGATTGAACCACAAATGGTTGCAGTTGAGGTCAACGACACCATGTTGGACCGAAATCACCTCGCCACCACCAGCCTAACCGACGGCGATCGGGTTGAGTTCTTGTTTTATATGGGAGGTGGCCGGTGACGATGACCCTGCACAAAGACATTACCGAACTGATTGGACGGACTCCCCTTGTACG
>JBDSDL010000207.1:0-11251 GCA_039920585.1 Nitrospiraceae bacterium
GTATACCCCGTTATGAAATGTTTGGGTGTATTGATAGCCGCTTTTGAGCGTCAGGTAAAAGCGATCGACCGGCACTTGAACCAGCGGGCCTGTTTGGACCGCATAGAAATCCTTGTTCCCCATGCCCCCGAGATCCCAACCAAGGTAGGTGGAACAGCAGCCCTGTTCGCTCTTGTGGACCAGCCTGGTGGCTCTGAGGCGACTCCAGACAAAACTGTCCAGATCCGTGTATGACGCAATGGCATGAAACGTTCCTTTCTCATGCCACTGGAAGGCCTCTCCCTGGAGGTACACACCAACATCGTTCTCGTTGGTTCTGCCCCCAGTTGGACGATCCTCTTGTTTCCACCGAAACTGAGGACCGGCAAACCCAATGAAGTTCCATGGCCCCTGAATAAATTTGATTCCCAACGACGGAGACGCAAACTGAACCTCGGCGTCGCGCTTCACTCCGTTATCTTTAAACGAGTAGCCGAGCCCGGCTCCTATGACTTGAATGAAGGGCTGGAGGTTCGACTCTCCCGATGTGAGTGGCGTCCGAACCCCCAAATACGTGTAGTACTGGCCTTGATGGTCAATTTGATAACCGGTAAAGACGTCCCCGGCAGACACAACGCTTGGCCACAGCAGAGCCGCACACAACGCTATGCCGCAAGTGACGTGAGTTCTCGCCATTCGTCCGCTCCCTTCTCCACCTGTTCAATTGCGAAACCCGCCATCACTGCTCCTTCGCACTGCACCGCCCAACGCCGGTGGACTTTCAATGCGACCGATTCCACATACAGGGTTCCATTCTCGCCGACAAGATCGACCGTTCCAGGAATGTTCACCGAGAGACCGGCCACCGATATCTGCTCAACTGTACCTTCCAGGGTACGATCTGGCAACACTAGGAGACAATTCTCCCGATACGGAACACGAAGGTCATTCCGATGTGACTTTCTCGATGTCTTGACGACTTTTTTGTACACCCGCAATAGCGACCATAAACTCCGAAATATCCCCGACTCGGTTTCGGGGTGATTCCAGGCATGGGAGTCGGTAAATATGGCAGCGATCACTGCGTCTCTGGTCTTGTCGTCTATCTCGATGAATTTCAGCCCGATCTCTACAGTGTCCGATAACACCTGTTTCTGGCGGCACATTCGACTTTCAATAGTGATACAGTCCCCCATAGGGTTGGTGACGCTGAAGAGCAGATGGTCATTGCTTTCCAGCAGCTGCCTATTCACCCGAATGAGGGCGCCGGTTTCATTCATGTCTTCCACCGTGCCGCTGAACTGCTCTCCTTCCGCGATCAACTCACAGGGCAGCCGGTGCCTGATACGAAATGTTTTGCGCCACTCCGGCAGCTCTGCCGCAGCCAGAATCACCACTCCGAGAAAAATGAGATTAACTGCCCCCCAGAAGAGGCTGACCTCCAGACCCGGAGGAGGAACACTCGCCATCCAGAGGCGGATGCCCGTCACCAGTCCTGCAACGAGCAGTCCCATGATGATGAGGTGGGGCAGGATGTAGGAAAATCGTGAGATCCCGCGCCGCTCTTCTTGTGTCACCCCTTTGGGGGTGATGACGAATGGGCGTTTCCTCCATGGCCGTATCGCCGTCTTGAGCACGGTCCAACTCAATGCGAGGCTGCCCGCCGTTTCATAAATGTCCGACCAGAAGGCATTTCGCGTACCCCGGCTGACGGTCCTCAGCATCACGAGCGTCGCCAGATAATAGGATCCAAAAAAGTTGACGAGCGACGAGACATCAGCCGTGACAGGAATGATTCCGAGCAGCAGCGCAAGCAGCGGGGCGGCGAGACAGACGACCCGAGGCAGTCCGTGCAGGAAGTAAAAAATGGACGAGAAGTAGCCGATCCGTTGCGAGAGCGTGAGGCCGCGCATGGTGAACGGATTCGTCTGAAAGAAGATTTGCA
Source organism: Nitrospiraceae bacterium (assembly GCA_039920585.1). Lineage (GTDB taxonomy): Bacteria > Nitrospirota > Nitrospiria > Nitrospirales > Nitrospiraceae > Palsa-1315. The sequence goes on from JBDSDL010000207.1 coordinate 1,925, forward strand.
CATGGCCTGTCGCCCATCGTATTCGCTGCTTCATCGAACTTTCGAAGCTTTCCGGCATCAGCCCGGCTGCCAGCACCTTATTGAGGTAGCATGATCGATAGCCCTTCGCATGGATCACCATGCTCGTGTGAATGTCTTCGGTCACGGTCTCGGTGCGGAACCCGCCGATTTCAACCAACACACGACGTCGGAACAACCCACAGCTCCCCGCGAAGAACGCGCTATTATGCCGGTCACGGCCGGCTTGCAGCACGCGATAGAACAAGTCTTGCTCATTCTTGAGGACTCCCTCAAGTTGCAGATTCCTCTGAAACACGTCGGCATTGTAGAAATGATGCGGCGTCTGAACAAATGCGACTTGTTGATCCTGGAAAAATCCTACCGTATCCTTCAAGAAACTACCGGTCGGGACATGATCGACATCGAAGATCGCAATGAATTCTCCCGAGGTTTCTTGCAAGGCATGGTTTAGATTTCCTGCTTTGGCGTGTTGCCGATCTGCCCGGCGGATATATCCACAATTCAACGATGCCGCTACCGCCCTGATCTCGTCCCGCTGACCATCGTCGAGCACATGCACTCGGTACCGGTCCTTGGGATAGTCCTGATTGATGCACCCGATGAGCGTGCGGCGAAGAATGCTCAGAGGCTCATCGACAACCGTGACGAAGATATCGACGATCGGATAGCTGCGCAATGGCACCGGTTGGCGTTCGAGCGGCGACCAGGCGTGGTAGGCAAGCAAGAGGATTTGCACAAAGGCGTACGCTTCTGCCGTATAGACCGCCCAACTCGCCAGCAGACTCGCCCAATCGCTGGTGTTCAGAGTGTAGAGGCCTCGCCACACCAGGTACCGTGCATACAAGAGCAGGGTCAACGCCAAGATGACCTGATGCCCTCGTTTCTTCCAACTGAGGAGGCTAATGGCTGCCAGAACCACAAGCGACAGCGGAATGGCCACCGAAGGGTCATAGAAATGATTAAGCCATGTCATTGCCGTTTCCTTTCTGAGGCTCCCAGTAAATCCTGCCGTTCAGCTGCCGGCCCAGACCCTGATTTCTGCGGCTGTCTTCTCTTAGCTGCGTGCATGACTAACCTTAGAATGGGATGGATTTTCTGCCAATACCGAGGACGGAGGGGGACCAGCTATACAGGAGAGGTACTTCTTAGGTGCAGAAATGCCTCACGCGACTCTATGACGCTGTTGCTTGTCACAGATGATCTGGTGCGGGTCAGACGCGGATTATCAAGAAATCATGGATATTAGAGGATGGTCTGCTATGGTTCTCGGGAGATATCTCCGTCATCACATGACACCACAGCCCTCTACCACATGACCACGATACCCACCTTCAGAATCCTAATTGCCCTTGGTTTCCTCGTCCTGTTCGCCGCTCTCTACAGTATCCGTTGGCCATTCAAATCGTATGAACGGGAGCCAATCACGTCCGGAAATCCAGTTGTCGCGACTGTAGGAACAGGCTCAATCACCTTGCGAGAGGTTGAGCAAGCTGCGGCCCTTTCCCTCTACCAAGCAGACCAACAGCGCAGCCAACTGCTACAGCAAGCGCTCCAACGGAAAATCGAGGAGACCCTGCTGGCGGCAGAAGCATCCCGAAAGGGTATGAGTGTCTCACAGCTCCTGACCGAAGCTTCACAATCGGAATCCATCGCCCGGCTTGCAGACCTCCCAGGTCCTGTCAAACGGCTAAGCCTCGGCACAACACAGGACAGCCCGAGCGAGGGCGCATCGCAAGACCTTCAGGAACAGGCCAGAATTCGGCAAGCGCTGCTGGTCTCCCTTCGCCGCAAGACTGATATTCACATTACCCTTCCGCCCACAGAGCCGCCAATCCTCACAGTCAGCGTGGACGACGATCCTTCGATCGGGCCTGTCGATGCGCCGGTCACCATCGTGGAGTTTTCAGACTTTCAATGCCCCTACTGTCAAAAGAGCGTGGGAATACTGAAGGAACTTCGCCGTCTCTACGGTGAAAAGATTCGAACGGTCTATCGAGACTATCCTGGTCCCAACCACCCCTATGCGCCACAAGCCGCCGAAGCCGCCCAATGCGCGGGAGAGCAACGCAAGTATTGGGAGTACCACGACATCCTGTTTGACCGGCAAACCCCAGGAAAGGGATGGAACTTTCCTGCTCTGGCAACGGAACTGGGCCTTCAGCCGGACACCTTTGCGACCTGTTTGAACACAGAACGCTATCGCGAAGAGGTGGCCAAGGATCTTCAGGATGGCCTCACGCTCGGCATTACCAGCACGCCGACGTTCTTCATCAATGGCCGTCCTTTGGTTGGCGCGAAACCGCTTGCTGAGTTTCAAGCTGTCATCGACAGGCTTCTCAAACAACAACCCTCTTCATAATCCTGCTTTTCCTGCTTGTAAGCTCTCTGTCTCCTGTCCTACTCTGTACACGGAGGCCGACATATGGATGAATCTGGTCGTTTAACCAAGACGAAAGAACAGTGGGCCAAGGCTCGCCGTGGCGGTGAAGAGCGGGAAGTGTTTTACGAAGGAGATGCCCGTCTGCCACCGGGACAGCATCTCGTCGAGACCTGGCCCGTGCTGGATCTTGGGTTCAAACCTGACATCCCCTTGAGCGAATGGAGCCTGACCATCGGCGGGTCTGTGACAACCCCTGTTACCTGGACATGGGAACAATTCTTGGCGCAGCCCCCATTCAAGGATCTGTCGGACTTCCACTGTGTGACGAGCTGGAGCCGGTTCGACAACGAGTGGGAAGGGGTCAGTTTCAAACACATTCTGTCGGTGGTGAAGCCGCTGGCTTCGGCGAAGTTCGTCCTCTTCAAATCGTTCGACGATTACACCACCAACCTACCGCTAGCAGCCTGCGACGACAGCGACGTGCTTCTGACATACAAATGGAACGGCAGACCCCTCACGAAAGAACACGGAGGCCCGGTCCGCGTGATTGTCCCAAAACGTTATGCCTGGAAAGGCGCCAAATGGGTGAAAGAGATTACATTTTCAGATAAAGATGAAAAGGGGTTCTGGGAAGTGCGGGGCTACTCGAACAGCGGGTTTCCCTGGGAAAATGATCGATATGGGTGAACTCCCCTAGCCGATCTGCATCCTTCGTCTCCTTCCATTGCCGAGTACCCTTACCCAAAGATTCACGGACTCATAAGGAGCAGGTCCTTTTTTCCCAATGCACGATATGTCAGTCACCATACGCAAGGTAGAATTCTGGCCGGTGGATATACCCATCACTGACCCCTTCGTCGTCGCCACCGGCGCACGAACGGTTGCAGAGAATGTCTTCCTGCGCGTTACCCTGGCGAGCGGCGCACAGGGTTATGGAGAAGCGGCGCCGTTTCCGGAAGTCGGGGGAGAAACTCGCGAGAGCTGCCTTCTTACACTCCACCAACTCAGCAAGATTGTCCTTGGTCGTTCGGCGGCAGACTATAAGGAAGTTGGGCGCTTGCTGTCTGAACAGGCACTCACTCATCCGGCCGCACGTTGTGGACTCGAAACCGCCGTCATCGATGCCTACTGCCGCGCATCGAATATCCCGATGTGGCAACTGTGGGGTGCTGCGGATGTGCGAGTACGGGAAACGGATATCACCATTCCCATCGCCGACCTCGACAAGACCGTCGCCCTGGCGCGCGGATGGTATGCGAAGGGGTTTCGCCTCTTCAAAATGAAGGTCGGTAAAGATGTCGGAAGCGACATCCGGCGGCTGGAAGCTGTGCATCGCGCACTCCCAGGCATCTTGTTCATCGGCGATGGCAACCAGGGATTCTCGCGCCAAGATTGCCTGACCTTTGCGCAGGGGGTGAAGAAATTTGGCGGGACGACGGTGCTGCTTGAACAACCGGTGGTACGGGATGACCTCGACAGCATGGCGGCGATCCGCCGAGAGACCGGCATTCCCGTTGCGGCGGATGAATCGGTTCGCTCGCTCGCGGACGCGCAAGAGGTCGTCACCCGAGGCGCAGCTGACTACATTAACATCAAGATCATGAAAACCGGCGTCGCCGAAGCCGTGAAGATCGCATCCTTCACCAAAGCGGCCGGCCTCAAGTTAATGATTGGCGGGATGGTTGAAACACGCGTGGCGATGGGCTGCTCTTTCAGCCTGGTACTTGGGCTCAGCGGCTTCGATGTGCTCGACCTCGACACTCCGCTCTTGCTGACCAGTGATCCTGTCACGGGTGGCTACCGATATGAAGGTTCACGCCTGCAACCCTGGTCAGGACCTGGCCTCGATATGACAGCAGTACTTTCTCTGAACGCCACCACTATCGAATAGTTATCCGCTCCCTTCGTCGCACTTTTTGCAGTTCAAACTCTCTCCGAGATGCTGACTCCGACCCTCCTCTGTCAGGACCCATGGCCGATTTGTCATCGGCGGCTGGTGACGGACATGCTGGCCATGGCCGCAGTGCAGATCGGCTACCCAATCGCCATATTCATCCAAATGATAACCAACAATGGGTTGCTGCATGTACAAGCCTCCCTCACATCCCCGTTATCGACTTTATAGAGGTATGTTACACTCGCGCGCATGTTAGCACGAACGGAGAAGCACACATGATGGGGCAGACTGATTCGAGAATCGGCTTCGTGGGAGTGGGACGGATGGGGGCAAACATGGCCCAGCGTTTGAAGGATCGAGATGAAACAATCGTGGCGATATACGACCGAAATCGCGCCACGGCCACCCAGCTTGCAACCGAACTAGGCTGTAAAGCTGCTGTATCCCCTGCCCGCGTTGCAGAACTGGCAGGCACCATTTTCACAGTCGTGTCCGATGACACTGGGATGCGCGAAATCTTTTCCACGACCAGCACAGAGAGTCTGCTCCACCACGCCAAAAACCGGCTCTTTGTGAACTGCGCCACCCTCTCACCGACGGTGCATGTCGAGGTCGAAACTCTGGTGACGCAACGAGGTGGCCGGAGCCTTGAAGCCTGTATGGCCAGCAGTATCACGCAGGCGCGCCAAGGCACGCTCTACCTCATGTGCGGCGGGCGTCCGGATGTATTCGAGTCAGCGAAGCCGCTCTTGGAAAAATTGAGCGCACACCTCCGCTATATCGGATCGGCAGGAGAGGCTGCGAAGGTCAAAGCCCTCGTCAACATGGTGATGAACTGCAATACGGCGGCACTGGCCGAAGGGCTGGGGCTTGGAGCCGCACTCGGCCTCGATCTGACGATGTTGCGGGACATCTTCGCCCAAACAGGAGCCGCGTCGCGTGTGTTAGAGACGGACGGCGAGGACATGCAGAACCGAGCCCATGACTGTTACTTCTCGGCCGCCCACGCAGCCAAGGACTCCGGCATCGCCCTCGCGTTAGCAAAGACCACCGGGCTTACCGTGCCGTTAGCTCAAGCGGCCTACGATCAATACCAGCGCCTGGTCGCGCTCGGCAAAGGCGAGTTGGACAAATCAGCTGTCTCTGAGCTGACATTCAAAGATCGTGAAAAGTAAGACGAAAAGTGAAACGAAATAGGCTCACCGTTTCTCAAAGGGCAGTTCGGATCGTTGACTGGCGGGGAGGTAGGCCCAGACCTTCTGCTCATTCTCGTCGAAGCTGCCGAGGAACGTCACGAAGCGATCGAGGGTACGAAACTCGGCCAGTGTGACCGTGCAGTGTGGCACATCGATCACACGGGCATCGAACTGGCCAACCACATAGAGTACACCCGCCCCAGCTTGATAGAGATTCCTCCGGCTCGCATATCCCGTATTGGGGAACAGATCGACATTGAGGGAACAGCCTCTGGGCCCTGCCAGCGTGAGCAGAAGATCGTGCCGCGAGAGGAAGGGGCTGGTGGCGGTTCGGATAATTGTCAGACGCACCTGATCTGCCGGGAACTCGACAGAGGCCGGCACCGGCCCTTCGTTGTTACAGGCAACCAGAAACAGGAACAGGCCGGCCAGGTACCTTGCTGGATATGGCCCAATCACTTGGGTGCTGGAACTTTCGGCGCAGCGCCAATCGCATCCAGCCCTGCTTGGGCACAGGCATCGTCGAGATGCGCGCCTGGCGCCCCACCGACGCCAAGCCCTCCGACAACCTCACCGCCGATCTCGATCGGGAGTCCGCCCCCCAGCATCAGCACCTGATCGTTCATGTCGCGAAGCCCTTGCATGGTCGGCACCTTATTAATCAGCTCAGCCAGTTCAGTAGTGGGACGACGGAGACTGGCAGCAGTGTAGGCCTTCTTCCTGCTGCTATCGACTGTATGGGACCCTGCCCCATCGGCTCGGGCCATGGCACGAAGCACGCCGGCTCGATCCACGACCGACACGCTCACCCGGTAGCCATCCTTGTTGCAGGCATCCAACGATGCCTGGATCGCCTTGCTGGCCAGCGAGAGCGGCAACACCGACTCTTTCGGTAATTCATCAGAAGCTAGAGTCGGGTAAGGCATCAGCATCACGAACGTCGTTGCGATCATGAGCCGATACGCCATGGGCACAAAACGTTTACAATGCAGGTGAACGCATGCCATTGATGTGTCTCCCGATTAGAATAGAAAGAGATATAACGCGAGGAGCGTACGAAGGCGCGAGAGGACTGTCAAGAGGGCGACTTTGGATAAGGGATTCAGGGAGTGGAGAACGCGGTCGTCAGCTCCAGACGACGCGTTCTTGATTGAGGAGGTAATCGATCACTTCGATGCTATTACGCATCTGGATCTGCGCCTTTTCTGACATGGGGAGGACGGCACCGACCAGCTTGCCTGATTCGACGTCGTCGAGCGACGGAATCCCATCAGCTCCACGCTTTTCCAGCTCTTGTCGATAACTTGCCACGGTCGCCTCCTGTTTCTCTGACAGTTTGGATCGGCAATTCCTACGCCAGAGACTCATCACCTATCTGACTGACGGCGTATAGGTAGCATAGCACATGGAAATCCGTACTCTGATGGAAAAGCCTATCGTATTGATTTAAGACTACTTTTCAGTCGATCGACGTACAGGGGTTGAGGCAGGTGCGAGAGCGCCGAGGTAGGGGAATAGACCAATTTTGAGAAGCGGTGTATCGAGACGCAGGCGAAAATCGTCATGCCCCGGGTCAACAAAGCGCGGGTCGCCGGTAATATCTGACTGGGCCTTAAGCTCCGGAGCCGGTTGGTTTGGATTACCCACTCGCAGATAATCACCATCTGTATTGTAGAGCGCATTGAACGAGGTGGTGGTCTGACTGGATGCGGCAACCACAAAACCCACTCGATTCAGCCCAACCACATTGCCGCTGACATCGCTCTGGGACTGCCCGAGAAACGCCGCGCCACCACCATTCTTGACCAAGGTATTGCTCACCAGCACGGCTCGGGCACGATCGCTGACCACGACGGCTTCAAACAAACTGCGGGTAATCACGTTTCGCTCCAGCCGCACATTCGACTTGCCGGCAATTGAGACGCCATGATCGTTATCATGAATAATATTCCCGATGAGGACGGCTTCTGAATCGGCAAACTGAGCACCGGTCGTCTCACTCCCTCCGATGACACAATCTTCAATTCGGACATTGTGGACTTGCTGGCTGAATAACATGCCATTGATCTTGATCCGGCGGAGGACAATCCCTTGCCCATTGAAGAGACCAACGGCATGCCCCCCACTGTCATTGATGGTCATATCGCTGATTTCGATGTCCGTCGCTCCATAGGGCCACTTACCCACATGGAGAGCGCCCACTACGATATTACGTCCAAGAATCGTCACCTGATCCACTCCGGCTCCGACGAACTTGATCTTCTCTTTACTGTGAATGGTCACGTCCTGAGGATAGCGGCCCGCCTTGACGAAGACGGTGTCGCCTTTCATCGCGGCATCGACCGCTTCTTGAAGAGAGGCATAGTCTCCGGTTCCATCCAGCGCAACCACAAGGGTCCGAGGACTAAGCGGCGGCCCCTCATCAGCCCATACAAGGCCGAAGCTCCAGCACCCGAGCGCCGCGATGAAACCTAGGATCATCACCTGTTTCATACACGAACTCATACAAGCCTCCCCAGTCAGAAGTCAATCAAGCTCGGTTGTGAGGTGAGTACTCGCGTGCTATGCTCCGCACCCATGATTCTGGTCGGCCTCACAGGCGGTGTCGCCACCGGCAAGAGCACCGTCGCCAAGATGTTCAAGCATTGCGGCGCGGTCGTCATCGATGCTGACGAACTGGCCCGTGATGTTGTGAAGCCGGGCAAGCCTGCCTGGCGTCAGATCGTGAATACGTTCGGCAAGACCGTCCTCAACCCTGACCGCACCCTCAATCGCCGTGAACTGGGAGCCGTTGTTTTCGGAAACCGGACCAAGCTGTGCCGGCTTGAACGAATCATCCACCCCCGCGTTGCGCGTGAACAAGCCAGGCTCACCAGACAAGCCGAACGAAAAGATCCACATGCTGTGGTGATCTACGACGTACCGCTTTTGTTCGAGGCTGGTATCGACAAACGCGTGGATAAAACCCTCGTCGTTACAGCTGATCGCAAGACCCAAATCGCCCGCCTCAAAAAAAGAAACGGCCTCGCCTCCGCTGAAGCCATCCGCCGCATCAACAGCCAAATGCCCTTGGCAAAGAAGATTGAGCGAGCGGACCATGTGTTCAGTGGAACCCTCCCTCGTCCCTCACTCCGTCGGCACGTCGGCCAGCTACTGAAGCAACTTCGACTCCTCGCATAAGACCCAACCCTCTGCCGTGCATTCCCTCAACCCCTTGTGTTAAATTTTGCCCATGCGCCACGTCGTCATCATCGGTTCGGGGCCAGCTGGGCTCACTGCCGCAGTCTATGCAGCGAGGGCGAATCTCTCGCCCCTGCTCATAGAAGGCTGGCAATCCGGCGGCCAGTTGACCACAACAACAGAGGTCGAGAACTACCCTGGCTTTGCCAAGGGCATCATGGGCCCGGAGTTGATGAAGGAGATGCGATTTCAGGCGGAACGGTTCGGCACGGAGTTTTTGACCGGTGAGGTCACAGGCGTAGATTTTACACAGCGCCCCTTTACAATCACCGTTGACGCCGAACAGACCATCCATGCGAAGACCGTCATCCTCGCCACCGGCGCATCGGCCATTCAGATCGGGGTGAAGAACGAGACCCGCCTCACGGGGCACGGAGTCTCAACCTGTGCAACCTGCGATGGGTTTTTCTTCAAGGGAAAGGAACTGATTGTCGTCGGCGGCGGCGACAGTGCGATGGAGGAAGCGACCTTCCTGACCAAGTTCGCGACGAAGGTTTCAATCGTCCACCGGCGCGACAAGCTGCGGGCCTCCAAAATCATGCAAGACCGCGCGGTGAAGAACGAAAAGATCACGTTCGTCTGGAACTCCGTTG
>JBDSDL010000208.1:0-15217 GCA_039920585.1 Nitrospiraceae bacterium
AACTTTTACTGGTTTTTGAAGGAGTGCGAATGGCGCTTCAATAGCGGCAATCATCGACAGCTGCTCGGGCAGCTCAAATACTGGTACAAAGCAACCAGGCATTAGCTCTTAGCTATGCCAGCCCCAAACGATGATGGCGGGAAGACCTGCCTTACGGCTCAGTGGGTTATTGCCTATTGAGATCGCGATGCGCGACGGTCACTTGATATCCAAGCACCAAAAAACTTTCTTGGAGTCGACCAGCAATCGCCACAGACCGATGACGTCCGCCGGTGCAGCCAATCCCAACATTCACATAGCTGCGGTGCTCTCGTTCGAAGAGAGGAATGAGGAATTTGAAGAGGCCTTCAAGCTGCCCAATGAACGCGACAGCGTCTGGATCAGCCAATACATAAGTCCGAACCCGCGGGTCTTCTCCGGTCAATGGTTTGAGGTCAGGAACGAAGAACGGGTTCCGCAAGAACCGGGCATCGAACAAGAGGTCGATGTCGTACGGTACGCCGAACTTGTAGCCGAATGTCACCAGCGAGATGGTCAAACGGCGAGGCGCGCCTTCTTGTCTGAACTGCCTGACCAATAACTCTCGCAACTCATGCACCGTCATATCGGAAGTATCAATAATACGGTCGGCGTGGCGCCGCAGATCAGCGAGACGCTCCTTTTCAAACCGTACCCCCTCCAGTACCGGAAGATGCGGCAGAAGTGGGTGAGGCCTCCGAGACTCCGAGAATCGGCGTACCAGCACCTCTTCACGAGCTTCAAAAAATATCAACTCAACCGCATGACCAAATGCCTTAACCCGCTTAAGAGTCCCCACGAGATCTGAAAAGAATACCCGTTCTCTGACGTCGATACCGAGCGCGACATTCTTAATCTCTCCCCCCTGCTGATGGCACAACTCGACAAATGTCGGCAGAAGGGCTGGCGGCAGATTGTCGATGCAGAAATACCCGACATCTTCAAAGCACTTGAGCGCATGCGATTTCCCTGAGCCAGAAAGGCCGCTGATCACGACCAACTTGAGTGCAGCCATGCCTGCCTGCTCCTTATGGATCGATTAGAATCACTCGATCACGATCGAGACGCTGTAGAATTTGCAACTTTCCAGAAGGCAGGGCAGTGAATACCACCAGCGAACCAGGGAGAGTGTCTAGTTGTCGCTTCGCATCTTCCAAAGTCAGAACTGCCCTGACTGGGCGAACGACTTCAATCTCTTCCTCTTCCTTATGAGTAGCCTGGCGCAGAACCTTGCGAACCGATCTCTTTGCCGGTTCTTTATGATCAGCCTGGCGTTCCTTGTGTTTTCGTATCTGGGCGCCCAAGCGGTCCACGAGCTGGTCGATCGTCGCGTACATTTCCCGCGTCGAAGCTTTTGCCTGAATTCGTCGCCCTTGCATTGCACAGGCGACCTCCGCACTATGTTGAAGCTTGCTCACACCTAGAATCACTTCCAGGTGGGTCAGCTTCACTTCATACCGCACGAGCCGCTCAAACCGGCTTTCAATATGGTGTCTGAGCGCGGACGTGATAACAAGGTGTCGTCCTGTAATTTTCATCAGCAGTCATCCTTTCACACTGAATAGCCTCGGCCCCTCTGCCATTCGACATTGCTTGTTGGTTCAGAGCATCTGTAACACCGGGGAAGACACCAGATAAGAGGCGCGTACACGCGCAGTTGGATAGGGAAGGTCTAAAAGAACCGCTTACGCTGCGTAGCGGAGGGAATATGTTCTTCCGCCCGATACTTGGCCACCGTCCGTCGCGCGATCACAACCTGCTGCGTGAGCAGCCGCGCGGCAATTTCTTCATCTTTGAGGGGGTGGCTCGCGTCTTCCTCCGCCACCATTTTCCGAATCATCTCTCTCACCGTCACGGACGACATCATGTCGGAATGCTGATCCGCTCGCTGCAAACCAGCATTGAAAAAGAATTTCAGCTCCAGCATCCCTTGTGGGCAATACATATACTTGTTCGCCGTCACACGACTGATTGTCGACTCGTGCATCCCAATATCCTCAGCTACCTGCTTGAGTACCAACGGTTTGAGATGCTGCACGCCCTTTTCAAAGAACTGCTCCTGAAACTTCACGATACTTGCCACCACCTTGACAATCGTCTTATTCCGCTGCTCGATACTGCGAATGACCCATTGCGCCGCCCGCAGCTTTTCATCTAGATAAGCCTTTGTCTCCGCCGACCCGCTCTCTCCTGCCCCCATCAATTGCTTATAGTACGGGCTGATCCTCATACGGGGCAGTCCGTCGTCGTTCAGTAGTACCACCCACTCCCCTTCATTCTTGACGACAAACACGTCAGGGACAATCACATAGTTCTGGGTGTTCGTAAACGGTCGCCCCGGTTTCGGCTCAAGCACTTCGATGACCTTGGTCGCCTGAAAGACCTCTTCTACCGTCACGTCTAAGGCTTTCGCGATCCTCACATACTGTTTTTTCTCCAAGTCTTTGAGATGGTGCTGAACAATGGCTTCAACAATCGATCCCTTCAAGGCGCCGGGCCGAGCCCCTAATGATCCCATCGGACTCTTTCCCAAATGTCCGATTTGTAAGAGCAGGCACTCCGCAAGGTCTCGGGCCGCCACTCCAGTCGGATCAAAGCTCTGAATATCCTTCAGGACTGATTCCGCTTCAATTTCGGTGAAGTCGGTCCCGCTGACCATTTCTGTGAGAGACATGCGCAGGTACCCATCATCGTCAAGGTTGCCGATGATCAATCGCCCGATCTCCTTTTCACGATCCGATAAACCGGAAAACGACAGCTGCCAGAGGAGATGGTCCTCCAAGGATGTGGCTTTCGCCATGGTTTGTTCATAAGATGGAAACTCGTCCTGCGAGGACGACTGAGACTCGGATCCGCCTATCCGACGATCGCTCCCGAAGTACTCTTCCCAACCAGCCGCTGAGGCCTCATCCGGCGCATCACGTTCTTCCGGAGTCGACTCCTCCGTATTCGATGCCTCACTGTCCGCCGAAGCCGCCGCATCTTCCGCCTTTTCCTCTGTGCTTCCGGCCTCACTATCTTCTGCCTCAGTGGGAAGATCCTCCAAAAGCGGATTCTCCATCAAGTGCTGAGTGAGGCTCTGCTGGAGCTCGAGTCGCGACAGCTGCAGCAGTTTAATCGCCTGCTGCAGCTGGGGAGTCATGATCAGCTTTTGACTCAGCCGAAGGTCGAGCCGGAGCTTCATGCGCACACACCCTTACGCGTCATAGCCTGAATCGTTCTCCCAGGTATACGGCGCGCGCCGTCTCACTCTTGACAATGGATTCGGGAGACCCTGCTTCAAGAATCAACCCTTCGTTGATAATGTAGGCCCGATCCGTGATGGATAGTGTCTCCTGGACATTGTGATCGGTGATCAAAATGCCGATCTCTTTTTCTTTCAATCGAGTAATAATTTTCTGGATATCAGCGACGGCAATCGGGTCGATCCCAGCAAAGGGTTCGTCAAGCAACATGAATGACGGGCTCGTCGCGAGTGCCCTGGTAATTTCCAGCCGCCGACGTTCCCCGCCAGACAACGCATACGCCATACTCGTTCGAATATGGCTAAGATCCAGTTCCTTGAGAAGGACATCGACCCGGTCACGACGTTCCGACCGAGAATAGTCCAGCATTTCAAGAATTGCCAGAATATTGTCTTCAACCGACAGGCGTCGAAATACCGATGATTCTTGCGGAAGATACCCGATTCCTTTCCGTGCGCGTCTGTACATTGGCAGATCCGTAATCACCTCTTCCCCGAGCGAGATCGCTCCTTCATCAGGCTGGCACAGACCAACGATCATGTCGAAAATTGTGGTCTTCCCAGCCCCATTGGGTCCTAGCAAACCCACAACCTCCCCGGCACGGACTTCAATCGAAACGCCTTTCACGACCTTGCGCGTGCGAAAACTTTTCACCAATCCCGTCGCCCGTAAACTAACACCCTCTGCCCTGTTCACAGAGAAACCAGTCAGCGGCGCACTTCCCTGAACCGATTCGATCACTTGGTTGTCCCCCCATCCGGCTCGATCCGCACATGCGAGCCTCCCTCCACCACGCTCCGATCCTCTGCCAAGAACATGGTGATTTGTTTACCGCTGACCCTTGTTCCCTTATCCCAGGCCACTGGGTCGCCGGTCAGGACGATTTTATCCCCATCGTGGTAGTAGATGGCTTTCTCACAGGTCGCATTCCCTGAATCTTTCTCGATCTTTACTCGTCCGGTCGCCTCAATCCTGTTGACCGATCGACTCGACACAGCCGGCGCGGCATCAGGCCCTTTCGAAGGCGCAGCCCCCTTGACGGCCTCATGCCCTTTCTGATTGTCGCTTGAGGAAGGGTCTTGCGCGCGAAACAGCACCACCATACGATCAGAATAGACAACCAACGACCCACGAGTCAGTACAACCGCCCCCTCAAAAACCGCTTGGCTGTCCTGATTTTTTACAGTCATCTTCTTGGCCGTAATGGTAGTGCTGACCGCTTGATCAACACCGCCTTTGGGAATGGCGGCATCAGCCGATTCGCTCAATGAAGCCATCCCAAACGGGAACACATTAAGAAGCAGGAGCCAAATCCACATGTACATCCTCAAGTACTTCAAATTCCTCACGGTCCAAATGTCCCAACAATCCGCGCCCCGTCACCTCTAAACCATGCCCAACGATACGGACGGGATCTTGCGTACGGATCTCTCTCGTCTGATCAGTCCAAGCCAGATGGTTTGTGTAAATCACATACCCACTCTCAGTGCGAATCACGAGTGGCTCTGATCGGTTCGCGAGCACAAAGTTCTTCGTCTCCGTATTCAATGTTCCTTCATCTCCGGTGACCGTCAATTCCTTTCCCTGCTGGCCGAATAGTGTCACCGCGACAACTTGGAGCATTGCCCGCCTGTCCCGTTCAAAGAGCCGAGCCTCTTGCGCCTGCACCTGCCATTGAACCGTATCGCCCTTCGTTTGGGTGAACGTAAACTGGGAGATCGTCGCATCAGCTTTGTCCATGGAGCCTGGTGCTGCTGCCGTCGGGGTAGGAACCGTTGTCGAATTGGTTACGAGCAAATACACGAGGAAACAGGCCAATACCGCACTAAGCGCTAACAAACCTCCTTGTACCCAGCGTTGCCACACTTTGCCCCTGCCCCCATTTTGAGTAGCATGAAGAAGACTGGCACGATAGTAGCATGCACTTAATGCCAAGTAAACTTATGCCGGAACCACGACATGGGCTACTTGATAGAGATGAAGCGAGGGAGATCGGGGAATCGTCGGAATAATAATGTGGCGCCGCGCCGCCGACTAAATCTCGCAGACAGGAGATCTAGCCGGCGGCAGGAGCCGCAGAAGTTGAGGCAGCAGGCACCTGTTTCTTCGCCGATGTAGCATCCGGCCTGGTGACGAGTTCGATCGCAACAAGCTTCGCAGCATCGCCGATCCGCCGTCTGGTTTTCACCATTCTCGTATAACCACCTGGGCGGTCTTTAAATCGAACCGCGACGTCGCTGAATAATTTTGAGACGACGTCCTTGCTTCGGATAAATGCAAGCGCTTGGCGCCGAGCCGGCAGGGTCCCCTCTTTGCCAAGCGTAATCATCCGGTCTGTGAACCCTCGAATTTCTTTCGCCTTGGCCTCAGTTGTCTCGATGCGCTCATGTTCGAGCAGCGACGTCACGAGACTTCGGAACAGCGCCCATCGATGTTTGGTCTTTCGTCCAAGCTGTCTGCCACTTTTTCTATGACGCACGGGTTCCCTCTTGTTTCGTTACTCGCTCTTCGGACTACCACCGATTGGTTGTGCTGCATCCAGCTTTACGCCAAGCCCCAGACCCATCTCTGTCAAGATTTCCTTAATTTCATTGAGCGACTTCTTGCCGAAATTCTTCGTCCGCAGCATCTCTCCTTCGGTCTTCTGAACTAAGTCGGCAATAGTCTTGATGTTCGCATTCTTCAAGCAGTTTGCGGCACGGACCGACAGCTCCAACTCATTCACGCTACGGAACAGATGCTTATTGACCTCACGCTGCGCCTCATCACTCCCAAGATCAGCACGCCCTTCGACTCGCTCATCGGGATTGATAAAGATATCGACGTGATCACGCATGATCCCTGCGGCCGTAGACAAGGCGTCACGAGGCGAGATGGTCCCATCCGTCCAGATTTCCAAGGTCAACTTATCATAATCGGTCATGCGACCGACTCGGGCATTTTCCACATGAAAGTTCACACGTTTGATGGGTGAAAACACCGAATCGATCGCGATCACACCAATCGGAAGCCCCTCTTCCTTATTTCGCTCGGCGGGTACGTAGCCCCGCCCATGTTTCACCGTCATTTCCATATCGAACGAGGCATCCTTGTCCAACGTCGCGATATGGAGATTCGGGGTCAGGATGGTCACGTCTGCATCATGAATAATGTCGGACCCCTTTGCTTCACCAGGCCCCTTCTTCTTGAGACGAAGCGTCTTCGGCTTATCGGTATGTACAGCGAGCCGAAGTCCTTTGACGTTCAAAATAATGGAGGTCACATCCTCCGTGATGCCAGGAATCGTGGAGAACTCGTGCAGGACCCCTTCTATCTTCACGGTGGTCACTGCCGCGCCCGTCAGCGACGACAACAAAACACGCCGTAACGCATTGCCGACCGTCGTCCCAAACCCACGTTCATAGGCCTCCGTCGTAAATCTCCCGAACGTTTGATTATGCGTATCTTTGTCGACTTCCACCCGCATCGGGATCTGAAAGTCTTTCATCGCTTTAATCATGACTCCCCCTTCATCTCATCGAGTAGCCAGTCACTGAACGGTACCAGTTCGCCGCAGAGACCGACCCCCCTCCCAATTCTGCATCTACCTGGAATACAACTCCACCACCATCTGCTCATTCACCGGCAGCAAAATCTGGTCTTTTGACGGCAGTGCCCTTACCATGCCTTTAAATGCCGTCTTGTCCAGTTCCAACCACTCTGGAATACCTCGACCATCAACCGACTCTAACGCTGCCTGGATTGAAATCACTGTGCGACTTCGCTCACGAACGCTGATGATGTCACCTGCCTTCACCTGCGCGCCAGGCACATTGATCTTTCGACCATTCATGGTCAGATGCCCATGGCTTACCAACTGCCTGGCTTCTTTTCGTGAAGCGCCAAATCCTAGTCGATAGGCCACATTATCCAATCGGCATTCCAGCAACCGTAAGAGCACTTCACCTGTAATACCAGACTGGCGTTCCGCACGTTCGAACACGCCACGGAACTGGCACTCCATCAGACCATAAATTCTGCGCAACTTCTGCTTTTCTCTGAGCTGGGTGCTGTATTCTGAGTTCCTCGGGCGCTTTTGACCATGCTGTCCAGGAGGATAGCTTCGCCGCTCGATGGCGCATTTCTCTGTCATACAGCGCGAGCCTTTCAGAAACAGCTTTTCACCCTCTCGCCGACACAACCGACAGACAGGACCGCGATACTTTGCCACTGCTCTACCTCCGGTTACTGGACATCACCGCGTGGGTGCGCCCAACAATTCTTGTGGACTAGACACGCCGCCGCTTAGGTGGACGGCATCCGTTGTGCGGGATCGGGGTCACATCACGAATCATATGGATCCGCAATCCAGCGGCCTGAAGAGATCGAATCGCCGATTCACGACCGGACCCCGGCCCATTCACATAGACGTCCACTTGGCGCATTCCGCTCTCCATTGCCTTGCGCGCAGCAGCCTCGCCAGCCCGCTGAGCCGCAAAGGGCGTGCTCTTGCGAGAGCCCTTGAAACCTTGGTTCCCTGAGCTGGCCCACACGATCGTATTGCCGCTCAGGTCGGTGATGGTGACGATCGTGTTATTGAAGGAGGCCTGGACATGGGCTACCCCACTCTGCACGATCCGGCGTTCTTTCTTCTTCCCTTTTTTGATGCTCATACAGGCTCCCTAGTCAAGTGACGGCCGCGCACTATGCCGAACGCGCAGGCGGTTTCGGTTTGCTTCCCACGCCGGAGCGACGGCCTTTTCTTGTCCGCGCATTCGTCTTGGTCCGCTGGCCACGGACTGGCAACCCCTTCCGATGACGCAGACCACGGTACGTGCCGCTATCGATCAATCGCTTGATATTCATCGAGAAGGTCTTTCTCAGATCGCCTTCAACCTGAAAGCCTTCTTGAATAATTTCTCGAATTTTGACGATATGCTCTTCGCTCAAGTCCTTCACACGAATTGCTCCGTCGATCCCGGCCTTGCTCAGGATAGAGAGTGCGGATGCCCGGCCAATCCCATAGACATAGGTTAGACCGATGTCCGCCCGCTTCTCTCTCGGCAAATCTACCCCAGAAATACGAGCCATAGTTCCTCCTGCCCCTTCCCATCATTCATCGCAGGATGACCTGATTGGGCTCTCGTGCGCGCGTCCAGCGAGGGCCTTCTGAGGCCGCGCGCTGCGCGAGCAGGAGACCGATCAAGTCGTCCTGCAACCATCTCACCCTTGACGCTGCTTGTGGCGCGGATTCTCACAGAGAATTCGCACTACGCCCTTGCGTCGGACCACCTTACACTTGGCACAGATCGGCTTAACGGATGATCGCACTTTCATACTCTATTTCACACTCCTACTTAAACCGATAGGTGATTCGCCCGCGTGTCAAATCGTACGGCGATAGTTCCACGGTCACCTTATCGCCAGGAAGAATGCGGATAAAATGCATGCGCATTTTCCCGGAAATATGCGCAAGAATCTTATGGCCATTGTCCAGCGATACCCGAAACATCGCGTTCGGTAACGTCTCGTTTACTGTGCCTTGAATTTCGATGACATCTTCTTTCGGCACTACCTCTATCCCTTCTCTCCGAACCGCATATACACGCCTTCAATTACTCAGAGCCGGCTTAAAATACGCGGCGGCCCGCTCGGCTCAATCACAATTGTATGTTCGAAATGCGCCGAGAGACTCCCATCTACCGTCACAGCTGTCCATCGATCATCAAGAACCTTGACGGCAGCGCCCCCCATGTTGACCATCGGCTCGATCGCGAGGACCATCCCTGCCTGAAGCCTGGGTCCCTGCCCAGCCTTCCCATAATTCGGCACCTGTGGTTCTTCATGCAACTGCCGGCCAATTCCATGGCCTACAAACTCTGTCACGACCGAGTACCCGGCAGACTCCACATGCTGCTGAACCGCATGCGAAATATCAGATAGTCGGTGGCCTACCATCGCTTGTTTGATTCCGAGATACATCGCTTCTTCGGTCACTTGAACCAAGCGGGCATTCCGCTCGGTCGCCTGCCCCACCGGGACTGTGACTGCTGAGTCCCCATAAAACCCGCCAACGATTGCCCCAAGGTCGAGTCCGATGATATCCCCTTCCTTTAGCACTCGCCTGGAAGGAATCCCGTGGACAACCTGGTCATTCACCGAGGCACAAAGCGTTTTTGGATAATTCCGATACCCCTTAAACGCCGGCTTCGCACCACGGGACCGAATCTCTTCCTCGGCTATACGGTCCAGCTCATCGGTCGTGATGCCTGGCCGGACAGCCTTCTGCAATATCTGTAATGTCTCTGCCACCACTCTCGACGCCTGAGCCATCACCGCAATCTCATCTGGCGTCTTGAGGATGATCATGTTCCCCGGTACAGTGCCAGCTCCTGCGAGAGATGCCGAAAAACGATATCCACTGCACCCGATGCATCCATAGGGAACAATAACTGCCGCTCATCGTAATAGCGGACAAGCGGGGCGGTCTGTTCGTCATAGACTTTCAATCGCATCTCGATTGCATCGCGTCGATCGTCGCTGCGCTGCACGAGCGGCTCTCCACATCGATCGCAAATTCCATCCACCTTGGATGGCGCAAAGTCTACATGGAACGTCGCTTGGCACTTCGGGCAGCTTCGGCGGCCACTCAATCTCCTCACGACATCCTCACGCGAAACCTTGAAATTCACAACCCGGTCCAGCGCAATCCCCTTAGATGTCAACACCGCTCCCAATGCTTCAGCCTGTGGAACAGTTCTGGGAAATCCATCCAGAACGAATCCGTTCGCGCAGCTTGGATCGGCTAACTTCTCCTTTACCAGCCCAATCACCACGGCATCAGGAACCAAGTTCCCCTGATCCATGTAACCCTTTGCCTCAAGACCCAGCATGGTCCGATTGCGCACCGCCTCGCGAAGAAGATCACCGGTCGAGATCTTCGCTACCTGATACTGTACCGCGATACGGTCAGCCTGAGTCCCCTTACCTACCCCTGGTGCGCCGAGAAACACCACCCGCATGGATTTTTCTCACCCGCTCCGCCCACGAAGCGGGGCCATACCCTTACCGAGAAACCCTTCATAATTCCGCATAAGCATGTGAGACTCAATCTGCTGGGCCGTATCGAGTCCGACGCCGATCACGATCAGCAGCGAGGTGCCACCAAAATAGAAAGGCACACCTAGTTTATAGATCAATAATTCAGGGATTACACAGACGATCGCAAGGTAGATCGATCCGGCAAACGTAATTCTCGTGAGCACCTTATAAATATAATCAGAGGTCCGTACTCCAGGACGAATCCCAGGAATGAATCCACCGTACTTCTTCATGTTGTCCGCCATGTCCACTGGGTTTAAAACCACGGCGGTATAAAAGAAACAGAAAAACAGAATAAGGCCAACGTACATCAGTGTGTATAATATCGACCCAGGCGCGAGTTGGGCACCGATATCCTTGACCCAAGGTGTCTCAAAAAACCCAGTAATCGTCGCAGGAAATGCGATAATAGACGATGCGAAAATAGGCGGAATCACCCCCGCAGTATTGATCTTCAACGGAATATGCGTGCTCTGCCCGCCGAACACTCTGCGTCCGATGACCCGCTTTGCGTACTGAACCGGTACTTTCCGCCTCCCGCTTTCCAGGAAGACAATGGCCGCCACCACCACCACCATGAGCAATACAAGGGAAACCAGCAAGAAAATGCCCAGCTGCCCGACCTTGTACAATTCGAAGGTCTGGGCCACAGCGGACGGCAAACGCGCAACGATCCCCGCAAAAATGATCAAGGAAATGCCGTTCCCGACACCTCGCTCGGTAATCTGTTCACCAAGCCACATCAGGAAGCCCGTACCGGCCGTCAAGGTGAGGACCGTCATCAGACGAAACCCCCACCCACCGCTCATCACAAATGCGCCATTATTCATTTGTTCGAGACCGACGGCAATCCCGAAGCCTTGAATTACCGCAATGCCAATCGTCCCGAACCGCGTGTACTGAATAATCTTTTTTCGACCGCGCTCGCCCTCTTTGGCCAACTTCGTGAGGTGCGGAACCACCACAGTCAATAGCTGAAGAATGATCGACGCGCTGATGTACGGCATAATGCCCAGCGCTAATATCGTCAACCGAGAGAGCGACCCGCCTGAAAAAATATCCAAAAATCCGAGTAGAGCACCGCCCTCCTTTTGCAGAAACTCCGAGAGGGCCTCGCCGTTGATCCCGGGCGTAGGAATATGCGCCCCGATCCGATATACGATCAACATCCCAACGGTAAAGAGGATGCGGGTGCGCAGTTCGGGGATTTTTAAAATATTCTGAAAACTGGTCAGGAGTCTTTCAAACACCGGGGATGACCTCGACTCTCCCTCCAGCTGCTTGAATCTTTGCCTCTGCGGACTTGCTGAACTTGTGTGCCTGCACCACAATCGCCTTCGTAAGGTCTCCGTTTCCAAGGATCTTGATCGGCAACGACTTGCGCTTCACCAAACCGGCATCGACCAACACCTGCGGTGTAATGGTGCCGGGCGCGATCATCTCGCCCAAGCTTTTCAGATTGACAATCGAGTACTCTTTACGAAATATGTTTGTAAAGCCATGCTTCGGCACTCGGCGGATCAGGGACATCTGGCCGCCTTCAAACCCACCCGCCTGTCGGCTTCGACCGCCTGATCTGGCTAACAAGCCCTTATGGCCCTTGCCTGATGTTTTTCCATGACCAGAGCCTGGACCGCGACCGATACGCTTCCGTCGCTTCCTGGACCCTTTTGCAGGACCGAGATTATGTAAATTCATTGTGGCTGCACTTCCAATAGATATCCAACTTTGCCGATCATCCCTCTCACTTGCGGAGTATTGGGACGAGTCACCCTCTGTCTGATCTTCCTCAAACCGAGGCCACTCAAAACAAGCCGATGTTTTTGCGGTGTACCAATTGGGCTTCGTCGCAATGTAATCACAAACCCCTTTGGGGCAGCCGTGGCGGTCTTTCCTGTTGGCATTAGGCACTCACCCTATCCTGTGCATCGCCCATCACATTCCGGCGCATTTTGAGAACATCTTCCGCATTACGGAGCTGACACAGTCCATTGAGCGTGGCGCGAACCGTATTAAATGGATTTCCACGGCCCAGCGTCTTCGCGATGATGTTATGGACGCCGGCCACCTCTACCACCGCCCGAACGGCGCCCCCGGCAATGATCCCTGCCCCCTTCTTTGCGGGCTTGAGAAGGACATGCTCGGCCCCGAACAGCCCATGTACCTCGTGCGCAATCGTCCCAGACGTGAGGGCGACATGCACCAGGTTCTTCTTGGCCTGCTCGACCGCCTTCGAGATAGCCACAGGCACTTCTGCAGCCTTCCCTTTCCCGATGCCAACCCATCCCTGTCCATCTCCAACGACAACCAGCGCACAAAAGTTGAACCTCTTTCCACCCTTCACAACTTTTGCCACGCGGTTGATAAAGACAACCTTGTCCTTCAGGCTTAGTTCATCTGGATTAACTCGCACCTAACATTTCTCCTCTTTGTTCCCTTTGCTTCCGCATCGTGACGGAAGCGTGGCACGATCTAGAACTGCAGACCGCCTTCACGCGATGCCTCAGCCAACGCTTTGACGCGACCGTGGTACATCCGTCCACCACGGTCGAATACCACAGTCTGCACCTTGGCGACCTTAGCCCGTTCGGCTAACAACTTTCCAACAGCCTTTGCGCCGTCGATACTGCCGGTGGATTTCACCGAGGCGCGCAGAGACTTATCCAGAGAGGACGCGGCAGCCAACGTGGCCCCTTTGAGATCGTCAACGATCTGGGCGTAGATATGAGAGCGGCTGCGAAACACGTTAAGGCGCGGACGCTCAGCCGTTCCAAAGACCCGCTTTCGCACCCGCTGTTTCCGCCTGGTTAACTGACTCGCTTTATCTGCAGCATTCATGAATCACCTTACTTCCCTGTCTTTCCGGCTTTCTTACGCAACACTTCCCCGGCATAGCGAACACCCTTTTGTTTGTAGACATCGGGAGGCTTGATAGCTCGCAAGTTTGCTGCGACCTGACCCACCAATCGCTTGTCGGCCCCTTTCACATTGATCAGCGTTTGTTTGTCCACCTTCACATCGATTCCAACAGGAATCGGATAGGTAACTGGGTTGATATAGCCCAAATTGAAGCTCATCGTTCGACCCTGCACAGCGACCTTATACCCAACTCCGGTGATTTCTAAGTTACGTTCGTAGCCCTTTGTCACACCCTGAATAATGTTGCTCAGCTCCGCGCGAGTCAGCCCGTGCATGGCACGGATTTGTCGATCCTCATTTGAGCGGCTCACCACGAGCTGTCCATTCGCAACCGAGACCCCAAGACCTGTAGACAACGACCAATCGAGCTTCCCGAGCGGACCCTTCACCGACACGATAGGCCCAGAAACTTTGACATCCACTCCAGCTGGAATTGAGATTGGCTTTTTCCCTATGCGCGACATCGATGCCTCGTTCCTCTAGCCAGCCGTCCAATGGCAATCTGGCTTACTCTGCCCATTACCATACTGAGCACAGGACTTCTCCACCCAATCCAGCGCGGCGAGAATCTTGATCCGTCATCAACCCCTTCGAGGTGGACAAGATCGCCATCCCAATGCCATTCTTGACTCGCGGAATATCTTTAATCCCTACGTACACACGGCGGCCTGGCTTGCTCACCCGCTGCATGCCGGTAACCATGGGTTGCCCTTCTGCCACATACCGTAACTGTACTTTCAGCACAGGATGTCCATCTGCGGTGTCTGCCTGAACACCCTGAATATATCCTTCGTTCTGGAGAATCCGAAGAACCTCGCGCTTGAGACGAGAGGCTGGAACGCTCACAACATCGTGACGTCGCCGAAACCCGTTTTGCAGTCGTACTAAGAGGTCGCTAATGGGATCTGTAACCATACCAACCCTTTCACTCACGTTCGTCGTGTGACCGAATGCAACTCAACCAGTCCGGTGACCTGGAAAGTAGATGCCCTACCAGCTCGACTTCCGAACCC
This sequence comes from Nitrospiraceae bacterium, assembly GCA_039920585.1. Classification (GTDB taxonomy): domain Bacteria; phylum Nitrospirota; class Nitrospiria; order Nitrospirales; family Nitrospiraceae; genus Palsa-1315. The sequence continues at coordinate 14,276 of JBDSDL010000208.1, forward strand.
CAGGGATCTCACCCTTCAGGCTCAGCAACCGAAAACAAATTCTGCACATACGGAACCGACGCAAGAACCCCCGCACACGCCCGCAGATCTCGCACCGGTGATAGTCTCTGACCGGAAACTTCGCTTTGACAGCCGATTTATTTCTGAGCGCTAATCTCGACACCTGCAACTCCTTCGCTTGACGTTACGTCCGGAATGGCATTCCCAAATGCTTCAACAACGCCCGGCCCTCATCGTTGGTCCTGGCGGTCGTGACAATCGTAATATCCATTCCATGGATGGATGCGACCTCGTCGTACTTAATCTCGGGGAAGATGAGCTGTTCTTTGAGTCCAAGCGTATAATTGCCTCGGCCATCGAACGACTTTGGCGAAACACCTCGAAAGTCTCGAATCCGTGGCAAAGACAATGTGACGAGACGGTCGAAGAACTCCCACATCCTGCGACTACGCAACGTGACCTTGGTGCCGATCGGCATGCCTTGGCGCAACTTGAAGGAGGCAATGGCCTTCTTCGCTTTTGTAATCAGAGGCTTCTGACCTGTAATCGCGCCCAATTCTCCAGCGGCACTCTCCAGCAACTTCACGTTCTGAATGGCTTCACCCATCCCTACGTTCAGTACAATCCGCTCAAGCTTCGGAACCTGCATGATGTTTTTGTAGCTGAATTCTTTCATGAGTGCCGGCACAACCTTCTGTACGTAGGTCTCACGCATCCGCGGATTGAACTTGGACTCTTCGCTGCCCTCGTCCATTACCTGTGGCGCCGACGACCCTTCTTTCTTCTTGGGTGGTCGCCGCTCCGACGTCTTGCTGCCTTTTCCTGATTCAACCTTCGCCATCTGGCGTCCTCACTCCTACTCGACTGAGTCGTTCGATTTTTTGCTGAACCGGACTCGCCGGCCATCATCGAGCGTACGCACTCCAAGCCGGGTCGGCTTCT
>JBDSDL010000209.1:0-22266 GCA_039920585.1 Nitrospiraceae bacterium
CCCAGATCGAGGTCATGATCCATCGGGAAAGCATCATTCATTCTCTGGTAGAATATCAGGATCGTTCAATGATCGCGCAGTTGGGATTACCGGATATGCGAACACCCATTTCCTATGCGATGAGATATCCAGGGCGCATGCCGCTGGATCTACCGTCATTGGATCTGACAGAGATCGGGAAGTTGACGTTTTGCAAGCCGGATCACGACCGATTCCCCTGCTTGGGTCTTGGTTATGAATCCCTGCGAATCGGCGGTACGATGCCTGCCACGATGAATGCTGCAAATGAAATCGCCGTCGAGGCATTCTTGAACGGAGGTATCCGTTTCACCGACATTGCGGAGATCATTCGCAGCACGATGGACGTCCACACCACCAAAGACGTCGAGACGTTGGAAGACGCGCTGGAGGCGGATTGCTGGGCGCGAGAGAAGGCCGAGTCGTTGGTTGTCGCGTTGGCACGCTAGGGTTCACACGAAGGAGCAAACACCGTGTTCATGGCATTTACCTGGTCCCCCGATACCGTCTGGTTGTTGTTGCAAAAGACATGGTGGTTCCTGATCGTTCTGGGTGTGTTAGTCGCATTCCATGAGCTCGGGCATTTCTTGGCTGCTCGCTGGGTCGGCGTCAAGGTTCTCAAGTTTTCTCTTGGATTCGGACCGAAACTCTTCGGCAGAAAAATGGGCGAGACAGAATATCTCCTTTCGGCCATTCCACTCGGTGGCTACGTGAAACTCTTCGGCGAAGATGAGACCGAGGCGACCACACAGGAGGATCGTGCGCGGTCGTTTGCGCACAAAAAATTATGGGGCAAAGTCCTGATCGTCGCTGCGGGACCTGGGTTTAACTTCATTCTGGCTTATTTCATTTTTGCCGGATGGCTGGCGACCGGAACGCCGCTTTTTGTCCCGACGTTCCAGGATCTCTCCCCTGATATCGAAGCGATGACTCCCGGCTCTCCAGCCGATATCGCAGGTGTTCAGATCGGAGATCATGTCAGCCGAGTCAATGGACAAGACATTTCGACCAGGAATGAACTCTTCGACGCCGTGGCCAAAAGCAACGGACAGGCGTTGACGCTCGAGATCAAACGAGGTGAACAGGTCAAAATACTCACGGTCACGCCCACTGCCGCACCAGGACCACGGGCCTCTGCACAAGAGCCCGGATACTATCTGGGCGTCGAAGAAACACAGCCACTCGTGACGTCAGTCATGCAAAGCTCTCCGGCGGCGAAAGCCGGGCTTCAAGCCGGGGATCACGTGGTCAACATCGAGGGCCAGACAATCCATACCTGGTCCCAGATGACCGGTATCGTGAAAGAAAACCCCAACCGCCAGTTACAGGTGGAGGTCTTGCGGGAAGGGCATCGAGTTCCACTGACCGTGACGCCCTCTGCTGAGAAGGCGATGGTCAATGGCCAATCGGTCGATGTCGGCAAGATCGGCATTTCAGGACCAGGCCGTTCGATCATGCGCTCCAGCACCCCTCTGCTGTCGCTCTATGACGGCTTAGTCGCCACATGGGGCTGGACCGAACTGACCGCCATCGGCCTCTACAAAATGGTCGTCGGAGACATCTCCAGTAAAAACATCGGTGGCCCGTTGACAATTGCCAATATTTCCGGAGAAGCCGCTGCGCAGGGAGCCTCAAGTGTAGTCTTTCTCATTGCGATTCTGAGCATCAATCTGGGCGTTCTCAACTTGCTCCCCATTCCCATTCTCGACGGCGGCCATCTGCTGTTTTTTCTCATTGAGGGCATCCTCAGAAAACCCCTTGGTGAACGCCAGAGAGAACTCGCGCAACAGGCCGGTCTCGTGCTATTAGTGGGCGTGATGGTCTTTGCGTTCTGGAATGATATTGAACGAATTTTCCTTAGATAGAGAATGAGTCCGAACGTCTGAATGTCGAACGCCATCATATCAACAACACATTTCCTCGCTCACCGGCACACCAGACGTGATGACGTTCGGGCGTGACGGCTTTTTGACCTTTCTCAAAAAACCATGCGGACCTCCCAAGTCTTAATCCCTACATTGCGAGAAGACCCGGGCGAAGCGGAAACCGTCAGCCATAAACTCATGCTCCGAGCCGGTCTGATTCGCAAGGTGGCGGCAGGCATCTACACCTACCTCCCGCTCGGCCTCCGAGTCATTCGAAAGGTCGAACAGATCATTCGTGAGGAAATGAACCGAGCCGGAGCCCAAGAACTCCTTATGCCTATTGCCTCCCCCGCAGAGTTGTGGCGAGAAACCGGCCGATGGAACTTCTACGGTAAAGAATTGCTCCGCTTCAAGGATCGCCACGAGCGCGAGTTCTGCTTGGGGCCGACCCATGAGGAAGTGATCACCGATCTATTCAGACGCGAAGTCCGCTCCTATCGGCAGATGCCGCTGAACTTCTATCAGATCCAAACGAAGTTTCGAGATGAAATCCGCCCTCGCTTCGGACTGATGCGGGGACGAGAGTTCATCATGAAAGACGCCTACAGCTTCGATCAGGACGAAGCGAGCGCCAAGCTCAGCTATCAGAAGATGTACGATGCCTACCATCGTATCTTCATGCGCTGCGGCCTCACCTTCCGTGCCGTGGAAGCCGATACCGGCCTGATCGGCGGCAGTTCATCTCACGAGTTCATGGTGCTCGCCGAAACAGGCGAGAACACCATCGTCTACAGCGATGCCGGCACCTACGCCGCCAACGTCGAGCAGGCCGAAGTGCTGCCTCCTGCTGAGGTGGATACCGAATCCCCGCGTCCTTTGCGTACCGTCCAAACGCCTCGCTGCAGGACAGTCGAAGAGGTCACGAAATTCTTGGATATCTCCCCTGCGCATCTCGTGAAAACGCTCCTTTATTCGACAGGAAAAGACACGGTTGCCGTATTGATACGGGGAGACCATGAGGCGAATGCGGCCAAGATTCAACGACTCCTGCAAGTGACTGATCTTGAGCTCGCAACTCCCACGGTCGTCGAGCAAGTCACTGGCGCACCGGTCGGGTTTGCCGGTCCCGTTGGCCTGAAACACGTTCGAGTTATTGCCGACCACGCGGTCAAATCCCTGCGCAACGTGGTCGTCGGCGGCAATCAACCCGATATGCACTATGTCGATGCAAATTGGGATCGTGATTTTCAAGTTGAGCAGTTTGCTGATCTCCGCAGCGCCTGCGCAGGAGATCCGTCACCGAGAAAAGACGGGACATTGAAAGCAACAAAAGGCATCGAAGTCGGACATGTCTTTATGCTCGGCACCAAATACAGCGAAGCCATGAAAGCCTCCTTCCTGGATCTTCACGGCAACGAGTGCCTCGCCGTCATGGGCTGTTACGGCATCGGCGTCGGACGCACCGCCGCTTCGGCGATCGAACAGAACCACGACGCGAAAGGCATTATCTGGCCCTTCCCCATCGCGCCGTTCCATGTGCATCTCCTCCCGCTCACCCAATCGGCACTGACCGCCAAAGTCACCACACAGCTCTACGACGAACTGCAGTCGGCAGGGCTCGAAGTACTCTGGGATGATCGGGATGAACGAGCAGGCGTGAAGTTCAACGATGCAGACCTGATCGGAGCTCCGTTCCAGGTCGTTGTTGGAGACAAAGGCCTCGCAGAAGGAGTGGTGGAGATCAAAACGCGAAAGGATGGGGTCAAGCTCAAGCTGCCTCCGGCACAAGTCGCCGCTCATCTGATTCGCATGCAAACAAGTTAAACGCCATACCCCTGCCGCCGGCTTCGTCCACATTGTCGCTCTCGCAACCGTTCCAGTCTGAAACCGCCTTTTCCTTGCCTTCCATTCGTGATCAGCTAGACTGAGCTTCAATCGCTGCCTCAAGGCACATCTGGTCATGTGGATCGTGTTGAGCATACAGATCCGACAATGACCAACGTAGCCGATGGCCAGGAGCCCTTGTAATGCAAGCCAAACCCGTCCCACAAAACCTTCAGGAACTTCAGCATAAAGTAGTATTCACCGAGAACGTCAAGCGCATCACGGACCAAATCCATGCGGCTGGAGATCTTGACCATATTCTCCTCGACCTGCGCAAAGAAATTCTCAGCATTTTCGATGCCGAAGATCTCACCATCTTTGCGTTCGATTCGGAAAAGAAAGAAATTTTCTCCAAAGTCCCTCACATCGACAGCGTTGAGGAATTCCGAATTTCCATCACCGAACAAAGCCTGGCTGGGTTCTGCGCAAAGTATCTCCGCCCGGTGAGCATTGCCGACGCCTATAACATCGTAGAACTGCAAGGCGTCCATCCCTCACTCGTCCACGACACGACCTACGACAAGCGGACAGGTTTCAAGACGAAACAAGTCCTCACCTACCCGATCGTTGCGGACAACAAGTATTTGATGGGGGTCTTGCAACTCCTCAACAAAAAGAGCGGCGTACGTTTCACGAGAAAAGACGAAGAATCGGTCGCGGAAATTGCAAAGGCGCTCGGCATCGCCTTCTTCAATCTCCGCAACGTCTCAAAGAAAGCCCCGACCAAGTTCGATCGCCTGGTGACAAAAAACCACATCTCCCAGAATGAATTGGACAATGCGATTGCCGAGTCTCGGAAAGGCCTGTCGGACTTTGAGAGTATTCTGATTGAAAAATATAAAGTGCCGAAACTCGAGATCGGCAAGTCGCTCGCCCAGTTTCACAAATGCCCCTACATCGAATACAGCGAACGAACGATCGTCGATGTCGAGCTCTTGAAAAATCTCAACGTCGACTACCTCAAAAAAAACCACTGGATGCCCCTCAAGCGGGACCGAACCGCCATTGAAATTTTGACGGACGACCCGGGCGATCTCGACCGTGTGGCGGATATTAAACGGACCTTCCCCGGTCTCAACATTCGCTTTGCGATCAGCCTCCGTCGCGATATCGCCCAGTTCCTCGGTTCCGCCACAGGGCAGGGACAGGGAGATTCCGGCAGCCTCAGAAAGTTAGATGAGAATGTCTCCGATATTCTCGGCGAGCTCGTCAACGAAGCCCAAGAGGCGGCAGCGGAAGACGCTGGAGGCGGGCTTGACGAAAACGACAATGCCATCGTGCGGCTGGCCAATCAGATCATCGCCGATGCCTATCGACAAGGCGCCTCCGATATTCACGTCGAACCCTATGGCGAAAAGCGTGAAACGCTTGTCCGATTCCGGGTCGACGGAGATTGCTTCGAATACATGAAGATTCCACAAAGCTATCGGCGTGCCATCGTGTCGCGTCTAAAGATTATGGCCAGCCTCGACATCGCAGAACGGCGGAAACCCCAGGACGGAAAAATCAAATTCAAACTGTCGGAGAGCAAGGAAATCGAGTTGCGCGTCGCGACGATTCCCACCGCCGGATATAACGAAGACGTGGTCATGCGTCTGCTCGCGGCCAGCGAGCCCTTGCCTCTCGACAAGATGGGGTTTTCAGACCGAAATTTCGCAGAACTTAAGGTGATCGCCGCAAAACCCTACGGCATCATTCTCTGTGTCGGACCAACCGGATCAGGAAAAACCACAACCCTGCACTCCGTGCTCGGCTTCATAAACACGCCCGACATTAAGATCTGGACGGCGGAGGACCCCGTCGAAATCACTCAATATGGGCTCCGTCAAGTCCAGGTTCAGCCAAAGATCAACTTCACATTTGCCGCTGCCATGCGCGCGTTTCTCCGGGCCGATCCAGACGTGATCATGGTCGGTGAAATGCGAGATAAAGAAACAGCTGACATCGGCATTGAAGCTTCATTGACCGGCCACCTCGTCATGAGTACACTCCACACAAACAGCGCGGTGGAAACTGTCACTCGACTTCTCGATATGGGCTGCGACCCGTTTAGTTTTGCCGATGCAATGTTGGGAGTCCTTGCCCAACGTCTCACTCGCCGAATTTGTAAAGACTGCAAGGAACAGTACGTCGGGACCGCGGTAGAATACGAAGAAATCCGTCAAGGCTATGGACCTGCACATTGGGACAAGCTCGGTATTCCACAAGACAACACGTTCCGCCTGGCCCGCGGGAAGGGATGTGAAACCTGCAATCGCACTGGCTTTAAGGGACGCGTGGCCCTGCACGAATTGCTTCTAGGGTCGGACAGACTCAAACGCATGATTCAGACGAAAGCGAGAACTGAAGAGATGCTGCAGGCTGCTATCCAGGACGGCATGACGACCCTCATGCAAGATGGAGTTCAGAAGGCCCTGCTTGGCCAGACCACGTTCAAGGAAGTCAAAGCGGTGGCCATCAAGTAATCTGACTCAAAGAACGCGATCACGCCAGGATTGGAAGTCCCATTCGACCTATCTGATCTATCTCACAAGAAACACGATCGCTCACATCTTGTCTACTTCACTGCACACATTCGAACTCAACTTATCCACACAATCAGAAGAACATCACACCTCCTCCATCTTATCGACATAGATAAACATATCGATTAAGTTCGGCATTTTGGCAGAAACTGGGCCGCCCTTCCCTGTCTCTCTTTTAAAGGTCGGTCTCATGACCTTCGCACCATCCAACGAACATGAGTACAAGGTTCAATCCGGCGCGATCAACAGCAAATCACCGTTGCAAGCCCGTGGTGGAAACAAACAGGCAAGGATGCCGACACGCACGTTGCTTCAGGCGACATATGATGCTCTAGACTGGCAGAATATGGATGGCGGGGAGTGGACCGGAGCCTACGTGATAGTTGTCGAAACGACCGCCACGTACTTATGCAGGCGATTTCGTACAGCAGGAGATAATTCCGTGAAAGCCAAACCGAAGAATTGATCCTTCGCCCACTTCACGGTGGCGACGGTAATATCCGCAGGCTTGATTTGCTTGGGAAGACGCAGGCTCAACGTGACTTCACCCCCTGGCCTGATCTCAGCCTGCGTACTAACCCGGGCACCACGTACCGAAAGATCATAGACCACGCCCAAGTCAATGCCAGGCTTCCTCAACCAACGACGAGGCTGGCAATGAGACAGCGCGCAGGCAAAAGGAGCAGAAATGCGGACCCGAGGATGTTGGCGAAATCTATTTGAGGCAGAGTTTCGATATGCGGTCTGTTCCATAGAGCGCCCCTACTATGTTTCTACCGTACATCAGGATGCACTTTTCATAAATACAATTCCTCAATCGTACCAATCGAATTGGCGCCTGCAGTGAAAAATTTACCCGCCAGTCCATGAATTCCATGTCTCTGGGTCACGGCGGCCCTCCTTGCTGATCTCAGCTGTCCGATTGCTTGCCTCTCCCAATGTTGTCTCAACTCCCTTGACCTTGTCGATCGCGCTTCTTGCCATCAGACCAACCGTAATGCCAGGAATGCACGACCGTTCCTTCACCGCCTTCCGGCATGTTGCCATAGTCAACTCACCCGCGCGGATGCTGCGTCTATGCATCCCTCACAGACAGCATAGCGAAATTCACCCAGCCGACAAATTCCCCTATTATCCTCAGCGCATTGCAAATGACTCGATCAACGTCAATTGTACGATGCGTATGACCGCTGACTCTCGATAGTTTCCTCTCCCGGCGGCCAATTATCCCACAAATACAACGCGCACAGAAAAGCGACCCTTCGATGATGATTGTATCAACGCAGGCCGGCGGGCATATTCTCCGTGCAAAGTTATATAATTAGATAAATACCCTATTTGACTCTCGCCATGACCCATGGTACCCTCTAGCAGAAAATGAGCTAGCACTAGCCTTCATGCGGCTGAAACTGCCTGTGATTGTTTCAGCGCGGTGAAGCGTAATCCTGAATGTAGTTCCTGCGTTTCATTGTCCTGCGCGTAGACGCCCTGCGGGAAGATGGACGCAGCGATTACAGTATTTCTATCCGACCCCCTCATCTCCATCGAACGTTATCCCACGTTGGAGATGCACGGTTCAATAAAAGGAGCGCATATGAAGCTATCCACTGGGTGGCGAGCCGACAAGTCGAGAAAGAACCGAGCAAGGGCGACACGGAAACCAAAAATCCGATGGGAGGTACTCGGCCTTCCAAACCCTCTTGATACCAGTCTGACGACCTCAATGGAAGACATCCGTCGGCAAGTGTCGAACATGGCAAGCCGTGGGTTCGGCCAAGGCACTCGCTCGCGCACAGCTGAACGAGAAGCTAAGACAACCAACCATGCTCCTGACTCAAGCAGCAAAAGGCGTCGTGGAGCGACAGAGCCGTCCTAATCATCATCGTAGGGGGAATGTTATCCTAATCTAACAGAAGGCGCTTGGTGGCTTGTTACGAGTCGCTACGCAAAGGAGGGCACCATCGGACGAGCAGGAAAAACAACCATCGCAAAACGAGACCGTGAGAAAGCAAAACAAATTCAGCGGCGTGAGAAAGACGCCCGCCGAGAACAACGCAAGACCGAGAAGCCCGCTCGCCCTCTGAACACAGAGGGGGAAGATCCTGATTTGGCCGGGCTTCAGTGGGGCCCGCAAGAGCCGCTGTATTAGTGGTAGCGTGAGCGCGAACCCTTCACATTACTCCCGTCCTATGCCGCCCTCGCTAACCGGTCAGCGCCAAACACTACCCGCAATTTGTGTCAGTCGATACACGTCGCTACTTCTCCCCTAGCCGGCAGACTTTGTCCAAAGAGACCCAGATCCCTTCCGGTATGACGAGGAACCCGGCTGATGCTGTCCTCTGTCTTCGCCTGGACGCCCCCACCGTTTATGGTCACTGTTGGAACGTTCAGGCATTCGCAAATGCGGACGATCACTGGGGCGGGGGCTGCCCTCTGCCAACGGCACAGAATGCCCCAGCAACGTTTCGATCGCGCACAACTGCTCACGTTCCTCGAAGGTCACAAAACTGGTGGCTCGCCCTGTCATCTTCATCCGGGCTGTCCGTCCAATACGATGGATATAGTCCTCCGGACAATTTGGCAAATCGTAATTCACCACGTGGCCGATATTGGCCACGTCAATCCCGCGAGCTGCGACATCCGTCGCGACGAGAATTCTGACCTGGCCGCGCTTAAACCCATCGAGTGCGCGAAGGCGCTGGGGTAGACTTCTGTCTCCGTGGATAACTGCGACGCGGTGACCAGCCTGTTCAAGTGTCTGACCGAGACGATCGACCCGATTCTTTGTCCGAGCAAATACGAGGACGGTCCCTCGCTCCACCGCCAGCAACGACACCAATAGCTTCGTCTTCTCCTGAGCGGTCGTATGATGCATTGCCTGGGTCACCCCTTCAGCCGTCGTCGAGGCGGGTGTCACCATCACACGAACGGCATCGTGCAGGCTCGCTTGAACCAGGCGGGTCACATCCGTCTGAATCGTGGCAGAAAAGAGTAACGTCTGTCGCTCAACCGGCAACGCATCAAGAATCTGATTGATCTGTGGTGCAAATCCCATATCGAGCATACGGTCGGCTTCATCGAGCACCAGAATTTTGATCGGGGCCAAATTGATCGTCCCATTCCACATATGGTCCAGTAAACGCCCCGGTGTGGCAACCAGGATATCAGGTCGTTGGCGTAATCCTCTGATCTGCGCCTGCATATCGCTCCCTCCGACGATGACCGTGGCAGAGATGCGGTGGCTCCGACCGAGTTTCTCGATTGAGTCAAAAATCTGCAACGCTAACTCTCGCGTCGGTGCAAGGATCAAGGCTTGCGGCTGGCCTTTCGGCAGGACCACGAGCCGTTCGATCATGGGAACAACAAACGCAGCCGTTTTCCCAGTACCGGTTTGTGCACAACCGATGACGTCCCGGCCCTCAAGGGCTGGTGGAATGGCTTGAACTTGAATGGGTGTGGGAACCAGCAAGCCCGCTGCCGTTAAATCCTGCAAAAGTGGTTCAGACAGACCAAGGGTGTGAAAACTCGTGTGAACAGAGGTATGCAATGCACTATCCTTTCAGTGTGATCGCATGAAGACGGGATCAGAGAACCGAGGGGAGAGAAACCAGGAAGGCATCAACTCCGACAGGACCTGGTCGCGATGCGATCGCGAAGTCCGTTATGGTGTATACATCCATGCCGCCGGACTACTGCGACAACGATGTGGAAGTCATCGTACAGCACGCCCTCTCTGTCGTCAACTCTCTTGAAAAAGAAAGGCTCGACAATGCCTAGTGGGAAAATCCACCCCCAACCTACAAGGGAGTGAACATGATCACAGCATAACAGCTTGATGCGTTCGCTATCCTAGCCAGACTGTGCTACGGTAGCGTCATATGAAATCCGGTCACTACTCTATCCCTCGCGCTTCATTCCCTCCCTCCTAGACTCTGCGCGATCGATGCTCTAGTTTCCGCTCTACTCCGCACACAGGCCTCTTCAGGAAGACCGCGCGCATCACCAGTCCGTCAGGCTCGCATGTCGAAGACTCGCTCGAACGGACCACGGTACGAAGGGAATCTCGATGGGGAAACGGGTTCTGTATGTCGGAGGGCTCCCGGATATGGTTTCGGACTGCGAGCTACGTGGCATCTTCACTTCCTTCGGTCTGGTCGCCAGAGCCTACGTCGTCCGATTCAAACATACGGGAAAGTCTGCCGGATATGGATTCGTCGAAATGGGATCGGATGAACAGGCCTTGAACGCGGTGGTTGCCCTTGAAGGAACCAGATGGGATGGGCACCTCCTCAGGCTCTACGTAACCCCCTATGCAAACCAGGCCGTATAAGGTCGTACGCATCACGTGCAAGGAGTATCCATGGGCCGTACCAACTTAGACCCGATCATGACCTTTCCCGATGGGTCGCATCTCTTGATCAGCACTGCCTGCTCAAAAGAAGGGAACTTTTCCTGTGCCCTCTACATGGCGACTATCGAAGCGGATGATCGAGGGGCCTTCCGTGTCATCTCCAACCATCTCGCCGCAGCCACATGCTTGATTGCGCAAGAAGACGCCTATAGCTATGCCCAACGTCTCTACCCGCGCTCAGCTGAAGCAATGAAAAAGCCACCCTATCTTATCTGGCCCGGCCCCGGACCCACTGGCAATACGGACGTCTAAGGCAATACCGAACCCTCTCGCGCCAGATGGCAGCCTCGCCCCTCGACTCACCCACACAATCCACATTTCGTGTCCAAGCGTTACAGAATTTAAGAGACCAGCACTATAGCTTTTCACGAACGCCTCTGTTAAGATGTCTGTGTTTCATGCGGCGGGCCTCGCAGGAAACAGCAAATAGAACGGCCCATCACCGATGTTGTTGGTACCGAGAAGCTGATCGGAAGCTCGACCCAAGCCGCTCCACTATTCGCGTCTTCGGCCCGTTCTTTCCCCTCGTGTGTTCGTTCTCGCGTCTCACACAATATCAATTTCAGAAGGAGGAACCCTCATGGGTTCAAAACTTTATGTCGGCGGGTTGCCTTATGCGGCAACTGAATCACAGCTCACCACCCTCTTCGCCGCGCACGGCACCGTCGAGTCTGCGCGTGTGATCACGGACAAGTTCACCGGGCAATCGCGAGGCTTCGGCTTCGTCGAGATGGCCACACAGGAAGAAGCCAAAGCCGCGATTACCGCGTTGAACGGCTCACAGATGGACGGACGTCCCCTGACTGTCAATGAAGCCAAGCCACAAGAGCCCCGCACCGGCGGCGGTGGCGGTGGTGGTGGTCGTTTTGGTGGTGGCGGCGGTGGTGGCGATCGCGGCGGACGCGGTCGCTTCTAACAAAGCACCAACAAGCTGCAGTTCAGAAGGGGCGCTTCAACCGAAGCGCCCCTTCACAGCCTATCCTGTTCCCATATCATAGATTCGTTCTGCCGTAGCGAACGACTCTCCATACCATTACCGCCCTACCAGTCCAGACTTCAGACCGATCGCCCCTACACGGCTCTCAACTTCGGGGATTGTCTCGCCCGTATCGCCAAGTTACAAACACCTACGCAAAAAAACTTCCTCCTCGATGTGGACAACTTAAGTATTCACGCCCAGCGGGCATGCGGTCTTAATATAGATGAATTATTGGAGAAATCGTCGAACCGTGGCACACTCATCCCAATCATCGAGAGACCGTCTATGCGCTGCTATCGACTTCCACACCTTCTTAATCTGCTGCTCGCTCTCTGGCTTTCCACAGCAATCTGTACGCCCAGCCTTGCAGGAGACGTGGCTCTCTTGAGCATCGGCCCTCGCATTGGCTTCGGTGAAGAAATTCCCCTCATGGGGAAAGAGCAAAAATACTATTTTCACCTGTACGACATCGCAGCGGTCGTCAAGCTCCCCTGGTCCTGGCCGCTCGGTGAGAGTACGTGGAATTTAGAAACGAGACTGATCGCAAGCGCGGGGCTGCTGACAGCGGCAAACGAAAGCGGTCTGATGATGACGGCCGTACCTGTTCTTGCGCTAAACGGCTGGAACGGACTTGTCACCTTTGACACAGGAATGGGAGCAGGATTATTCAGCAACCATAAGTTCGGGGCACAAGACTTCGGGGGTCCGGTTCAAATCGTAGCAACCGCAGGAATTCGCGTGAATCCGTTCCCGCATGCCTATACCGGCTTTCGGGTCCAACACTTCTCCGATGCCAGCCTGTACGCACCGTCCAGTCTCGGCGTGGACATGTACATCGTAGAACTTGGATACCGGTTCTAATCCTGACGTCGCCGGATCGTCGATCCACTCGAACGTCTAGCACGATAGGAAGGTACTTCCGCAGGATGCTCAAAAAGACATCCAACCAGGCCGCAGGCGAGTCAAAACTGGAGGCGCACCCTCTGGGGTACGTTGAGGATTTTGACGAGTCGAGAACAACGTTGGAGGGCTTTTTCTGCATCCTGCTATCGCTTCCACCCTGACAACACACACCGCTGTGCAATCAGCGGTGTGAAGCTCTCTATATCTTCCGAAACCCTTGTCATGACCTCATCCGCCAAACCCTGATCCTCGAAACATTCATAGGCATCATCGAGAAAACCGCCCCGGAGCAACGGATGGTGAAGAAACGCCTGACCGGCTCCAGTTGCCACCTCCAACGGATACTCGGCCACGACAATGCGCACGAGATCAAGCCGATCCAGCCACCCACGAGCGTCTGTGACTGACGGACGTTCGGCAAGATAGATTTCCAATCGACGGCGCTCCGCCAGAAGACCACGAACCGCCATCTCCTGATCGATCCGACGCCAGAGTGAATCGAACGTACCGAGCGAAGGAAAGGTCAGCACCAGTTGGCCACCTGGCTTGAGATGTTCCACCAATCCCTGGACGGCTTCGAAACGGTTGGGTCGGAAAAACATGACGGAGAGATTGCCAGTGATGCGGTCGAAACAGGGCAGAAGCTGAGGCAGCGCACGCATATCCAGACATTCGAACCGGAGCCACGGGAGTTGCGTTCCTTGGATCACTCGCGCACTTTCGACCTGACGCCCACTGAGGTCGATGGCCAAGACCTGCCCAGTGGGCCCCACCTGCTCTGCCAGGTGGAAGGCTGGAATCCCATGGCCGGAGGCAATATCAAGAATGGCGGCTCCAGGGTAAAGACTCAGGTGCTGCAACAACGATTCGGCAAAAGGGGTGGACCAGTAGTCGGAGGTCGGAAGAGGCCAGCGAGGATTGACATCAGGCTTGCGTTCGCTCACGTGACTGTTCCCCTATTGTGCTGTCGGCACAGAATACTCCACCGGCCTGCCAAACAGCTCCCAACGCGTCACAAGACAACCGTGGCTGGTAACAGGACGAACCAGGAAAGAACCTTCCACACGATTCTTCCCCTGGCTGCAGAGGGGGTGGAGTCACCGAAGATTCGTCACACGGGTAATAACAGGCCTTCCCCTGGACGTTTTATTTATTGCGAGGATTTCGGCTGGCGTTTCGGATGCAAGCCCTTGTCACTTTTGCTCATTGGCCTGCTGGACTCACCCTCAGAGAGAATGTCCTCAATTTGGGATTCGCTGCACGTGAGATCACCATCGGCTGGTTTCCGTGATGGAGCGCTGACCGGCTTAGCTGCAGCATGAACCTTCTTATCTTCTATATCGTCCGGCATGATGGCTGTCCTCTTTTTCAGTGGGTACATTCCACTGACAACGGCACATTATCGAGAGCGATTGATGGAATAGGACCCGCCCGTCGCCAGCACGCTGATCGCGCGCTGCAAATCATCCACATGCTGTTGCATCTCCGCCAGCGTGCGATCAATCTTTTTGCTGGAGCAGTGCCGCAACGAATGGATGCTCGCGCCGGTCCAGAGTCGAACCGTTTTTCTTGACGGTGCATTTAGCGTCAGCACATAGACTTGCGTAGCGTTCTTCATACTATCCTCCCTTGATGCTGATTACCCATGGCGTGAACAGCTCCTGGCAGGATGCTGAAAAAACCGCCAGCGGTGGACTCGCATCGCTACACCCCAGCGGCCACGGGCGCCGTGCTCTGAGAAGGCTGAGGCGCTGCGGTAGGCGTCGTCAGCATAGACGACTTTAGTTCATCGATAGCCATTGCAACATCCGCTTCCGTCGATCCAAATCGATCTCCCATCACTTTAATAGCCTGTGTAATCGCTTTCTTCATCTTCATAATTTGTTCTTCCGGCGTCATCGCGTCTCCTTTTATACGTTAGGGCCTGTATCGAAAAGTCCTCGGCCTGTCCACGAACTTGTGTGTCCTCAACGAACCTATCCGCTTCCGTCCTCGTGATCACGCCAATAATCGCAGCACTTCAGAAAGATTCTGGAAGAGGAGCAGCGGAGACTGGAGAATCCGACGCACGGGAACGCGGGAGAGAGTGCTGTGCGAGAGATGGGACAGTCGGCGTAGCTCAGTACGTCATACCCCACCCTACAGGGCACAGAGGGGAAGAGTCAACGCGAGGCAGGCACGAATCGTCTGTAACCGTAAGCTCCCGATAGACATTTCGCAACGAGACGGGCAGGGGTCGAACGGTCGGTTGCACGGAGAAACAGAGGCCATGCGCATGACCAGGGGTTGGATATGGATCCTGACCGACGAGCAGCACACGAACCTGCTCATACGATTGTGAATGTGTAATGTTCACTGACAACGCTGCCAATTCAACACTCATCACCAGCATTTATCATTCGTGGGGAACGCTATCGAGGCTCGCCAAATTTTGAAGGCTAATTTGTGGCATGGAAGCGTCACGAGTTGACTGCTGAAGCTTCTTGCTCGCGATCTGAGGTTTATTCTTGTTCGGCCTTCCGGTGATCTCAGAACGTGTCAATGAGTTTGGGACACTTGCCGTAGGCATTTAGTGTAGCACCTCGCCTGTCGGAGTCGTGATCGCGTATGGCAAGACGTCCCCGGTCTCCGACGGATCCCCGACCCCCCCCACATTCAGGGCGACCTTGTTGGTTGTCAGCGGTCGAGATCGTGTCTCCTGCGCCATCCTGCGAAGCCGATGAGCAGCCGATCCACCGACTCCGCACGCCACATCCGACATCGAAAAAAACCTCATCGAATCTGGGGCATGGTCATACGCCGCATGTGCTCCATCAAGGGCTACACAGGCACATACTTCAACAATATATCCATTCTTGTGGAGACTAGCACTATGAAGATGTTCAAAAAGACCATCCAGCAAGGCCGCAGCCGATGAAAGCACCGGAGGAGTAGTAGTCTTCACCCGCCCCATCCCGAGCTGCCAAAACAGCTCGTTTCCCAAGTGGGCTACGCTGAGGATACTTTCGAAGTGAGAACGAAGCGGGCGGGCTTTTTCAACATCCTCATTCTCCGCTACCAGCCATGTCGTCGATCAGAGGCCTATTGATATCGGTGCAACCAAAGCAGATGGTATCGAAGAGGGTCTCGGCATCAGCAACGAAGTTCTTCTCGTCGGTAAGTTTGTCGGCCATGACTTGGGAATAACAAGTATCGCAGAGCATCATCAGCCCACGCGATACGCCTACTGTTTTTCTTCCTATGCTTGCAGCCATAACGTCTCCTATACCGACCCTTTCTGCCTCGCCAGCCAAAAGTCTTCCGCTTCGAGATCGATTCCACACACGGCACATTCGTAGACCTTCTCGTCAGCCGGAAGTTGGATTTCCGTCCGATCGATTCGCCCACGACAGACATGATAGAACCGCCCGCGCGCGTCCTCGTCATCTAACGGATCGCTTTCATATATCAGCACCATCAACCGACTCTCCTCAAAAATTCGTCTTAGTATACTGGCGGGCAAGATCCATCCGCAACGGCCACCGATTCTCTCACTGAGCAAGCTGTCTTGCGGGCTACCTGGTACGTCCGAGATTCAACGCTCACACATTTGAGGCGCCAAGCCACAACGAAGCAGGATGCTCAAAAAAGCCGTCCAGCAAGGCCGCAGCCGAAGAAAGCACCGGAGGCGTAGCCTCTGGGCTACGTTGAGGATGCTTTCGAGGGGAGAACGCTGCTGGCGGCCTTTTTCAGCATCCTGTTAAACTTGGAATTGGGCGTCGTACAGCCGTGCATACACCCCTTCATGCCCGATCAATATCTCATGCGTTCCGTCTTCAACGACCCGGCCGTGGTCCACGACAATGATTCGATCGACGCCATGGATGGTGGAGAGGCGATGGGCGATGATGATCGTCGTTCGCCCTTTCGTGAGATCGTCCAGCGCCTCACGAATCTTGACCTCGGTCTCCGTGTCGATATTGGATGTGGCCTCATCGAACATGACGATGGGAGGGTCTTTCAGAATCACGCGCGCAATCGATACACGCTGCCGCTGTCCGACTGATAGCTTAACGCCGCGCTCCCCGATCCAAGTATCGTACCCGTCCGGAAGAGCCATGATGAAATCATGCGCGCGTGCCACCTTCGCCGCCGCCTCGACCTCGTCCTGTCCAGCCAAGAGATCACCATAGAGAATATTCTCTCTCACCGTGCCATTGAACAAGAATGGCTCTTGCTGGACCAAGCCGATTTGACTTCGAAGAAAGGCCAAGGGCACATCGCGGATATCGTACCCATCGATGGTAACAGCTCCCTCCGTGACATCGTAAAACCGCGTCAGCAATTTGAGCGTGGTGCTCTTTCCTGCCCCGCTCGGGCCGACTAGCGCGACACGCTCTCCCGCACGGACCGATATCGTGACATCGATCAAGATCGGGGCATCGGCTCGATAATGAAACCCGACGCGATGAAAGGCAACCTCTCCTCTCAATCGAGCGACCGGGATGCGAGCCTCCGGACGATCCTTGACCTCCGGAACGAGATCGAGCACTTCGAACACTCGCTCGCTCGCGGCCAAGGCATGCTGCAGCATGTGATTGACGGAGTGAATCTGATTGATCGGCACATAGAAAAGCGCGAGATACGAGATGAACATCACGAGCTCGCCCACCGAAAGATGGTGCTGCAAGACTTCGGTAGTGCCGAACCAAAGCACCATGGCCCCGCCAAGACTCCCGATCAGCATCATGCCTGGGGAGTAGTAGGACCAGAGGTACATGGCCTTCAAGGTATCTTGTCGACAACGATCGCTCTTCCAGTCAAATCGTTCCTGCTCGTAGGGCTGGCGATTGAACCCCATCGTCTCTCGAATACCTGCCAGCATGTCTTGCAGGAGAGCGTTCAGTTCAGCCGCCCCTTTTCGGATCGCGCGATAGTGCCCATGGACCCGTTTAGTGAACAGCGCCGCTCCCACCACCAAGAAGGGAATCGGCACGAGCGCCAACAACGCCAGTTTCCAATTGAGCATGAACAGCATGATCATGATCCCGATCAGCGTCAGTCCGGCCGTAATGATTTCTTCGAGCCCATCGACGAAGATGCGCTGCATGTGCTCAGTATCGTTCAGCACTCGCGCCATGATCTCGCCCGTCGGACGATTCTCGTAGAAACTGATCGATAATCGCTGAAGCGCAGAAAATACCTGGACGTGCAGATCATGCACGACTTGCTGCTCTAGCCCATTGTTCAATCGAATTCGTATCGACCCGCACAGGTTCCGCAGCACATAGGCGGCACACAGCGCGAGAAACACCCACGCGAGAAGCTCGGTCTGACCGGCCTGGATGACGTCGTCGATGATGACTTTGATCAGCCACGGAGGGATCAACTCAAACGCCGTCGCCAACCCGGCAAAGAAGAACGTGCCGACCACCATGGAACGGTGCGGGCTGAGATACTGGAGCACTCGAAGTAGGATTCTCACTAGCGCAGGACCTTCACGATGAGGCGTTATATGACGGGAGCGGGATCATGTTGCCAGTACTTAGAAAATTCTGGAAGCTGTGTGAGCGTGGACATATCGGTCATCCGATCCAAAAACATCTTGCCGATCAGGTGATCCATCTCGTGCTGGATACAAACGGCATAGAGGCCGTCTGCTTCGATGTCCAACGATTTACCATGACGATCCAGCGCCTGAACCCTCACGACTGACGGCCTCGTCACCTTTCCCCGCAACCCATCCACGCTGAGACAGCCCTCCCAGTTTTCGACTTGTTGCGGACCATAGAAGACAATCTTGGGGTTGATGAGGACTGTTCTGGGAAATCCATCTTCCCCGTCACAACCCATCACGACCAGTTGAATCGAGCGCGATACCTGGGGGGCCGCCAAGCCGATCCCTGGTTCATCCAACATCGTCTCAATCAGATTGTCGATGAATTGCTGCAAGTCGTACGTGCGAATGTCACGAGGATCGACCCTGGCCGCAACCTGGCGCAAGATGGGATTACCGAGCTTTGCAATCGGGAGCTTAGGCATGAAACCGTACCTATATATTGCTGTCAATCAATACGATGAGCGCGCGGGCCTACAAAATATAACACAGGATTTTTCGCCCCTGCAAGGCAAGGCGAAACTGGTTAATTTGGTTTGTTTGGTGGATTTGGTTCATCTGGTTAGTTTTGGCCAACCAAACAAACGAGACAAACCAAATTAACGAGATCGCGCGGGCCGTTTCGGATCAAACATTTCAAGACTATCCTTCTGGCTGTTCCACCATTCCAACCACTCAGTCGCCCACTCTTGACGGTCTTGCTTCGTCGATGTCTCCCAATCGTGGGACTCCGATTCGCGCCGGGTCAGAATCCAAAGCGACTGCACCGCTGAGAATGCGACAAAACGTTCCTCATCGGTAATCATTCCAATCAACACCGGTACCACCGCCTTCTCTCTGACATACCGAGCCTCAAATGCGGCGGCCTTCCGAATCGACGAATTCGGATCTTTTGCCATCACCTCGATGGCATCCACGACTTTGGCGGCGTCCAATCGAACGGCTACCCGCAAGGCATGTTCACGCACCCGTGGGATCTCGTTCGCTTCCTTGGCCGCAGCGATGAGGGCCGGGACCGCCGAAGCCGCTTTCAACATCGAAATCGTTTCAATGACGTTGTAGCGAATGCGCGGACCCGGCAGGGTCAAGCCTTTGACCAGAACCGGCACGGAAGGCTCGCCGAGGTGCACAAATTCTCCCATCGCCCAAAACTCTTGCGCGCCTTCCAGCAACGGGAGAAGGGCTTCCGCCCGCTGGATCTCTACAGCCGTCAACGGTTTCGTATTCTGCGGGACAGATTCTGCCGGCAGATCCTGTCCCTTTGGAGGCGCCTCGTAGGGAATCTGGACCGGGATAACCCATCCTTTGCTTACGGGTTCAGCCCACAGGGTCTGAGCCGTTCCCAGTAGTGCAACCGACAAGACGATTACCCACCGATAAAAATATCCTTGCTGCACGGTCGTCCCCTTTCTTTTTCTTCACGATCACATACATTGCGGCGCGAAGCTAAAACCTATCCACTAGAGCCGGCTTACCCCTTTCGATCGACTCTCGATGGCGATACGCGCGTATAGCTGGAGCAAAGACACTCTGGTTCATTCCAGACCATACGCTCTTGGCTATACGCCATCTACTCTTTTCTTCAGACGAGGGACACACGACGTACTCAGGGGTGACTCGCGAGGAGGGATCGGAGATAGAAGATTGCCAGGCTCAGAAGTCGAGTCCTACCTTGGCGTTAGAGTCGCGAAGATGCTTGCGGACCCGAACTCGCTCGTGATGCTTGCGCAATAGCTGCCGACGAATGACGTCGCGATCTTCGGCCACGATACGCACCAATCGATCGACATCCTCTGCGTGCTCGCGGACCAGTTCGGACAACTTTGCCATTTGGCTTTCAAGATGTTCTACCCGCCGGAGCGCATCGACTCCGCGATCCACGCTCGGCTTCTGAGCCGCCTTTTGTTTTACGAGCGACGTGACCAGTACATCCCGCTTCATACATACTCCTTTGCTCGAATACTCACCGATATTCCTATCAGGATGCCGAATTCCGCCAGCCTCTTCAAGCGCGCGACGAGCGCGAGCGGCGCGACATGGACAGATTTGGCACCCCCATCGGTTTACCCATCTGGCATGTCTCGCGTACCAACATAGTTTGGTCCACAGACTGCTAGGCTCTCCAACGTAGTATCGTCTCAGATCTTCGCGATGTCAACGAGTCTGCTTTCTTTCTATTTCCTCAACGTCCTGTTACAATTCGCCGCGATGCCGAACATTTTTACCATGGTGCTGGCGGGCGGGAAGGGTGAGCGTCTTCAACCCCTCACTGAGCATCGGGCCAAGCCGGCGGTTCCCTTCGGCGGGAAATATCGCATTATCGATTTCACGCTCAGCAATTGCCTCAACTCCGGGATCCGCAAAGTCGCCGTCCTCATTCAGTACAAATCCCACTCGCTCGACCGGCACATCCGGTCAGGATGGAACATTCTCAACGCTGAGCTCGACGAATACATCGCCTCGATTCCACCCCAGCAGCGGATCAGCGAAGAATGGTACCGAGGCACCGCCGACGCGGTCTATCAAAACCTTTTTCTGCTCGACAACGAACAACCGGATTATGTACTCATCCTTGCCGGCGACCATATCTACAAGATGGACTACATGGAGATGTTCCATTGGCTGATCGCCAAAAGCGCCGATGCCGTGGTCGGTGCGATCGATATTCCGATCGAAGAGGCCCATCGATTCGGCGTGATGAGCGTGGAAGAGGATTTCCGGATTACGAACTTTGAAGAGAAGCTGGCTCACCCGCCGTCGATCCCCAACGATCCGACCCATGCCTTTGCCTCGATGGGCATCTACCTGTTTCGCACCAACGTCCTCCGTGAGTACTTGACTGCCGACGCCAGGGAGGGCGGGGGTCACGACTTCGGGAAAAACATCATTCCAAACATGATTCGCGATCGGCGTGTCTACGCTTACAAATTTGTCGACGCGAACAATAAAGACGTGAAGTATTGGCGGGACATCGGAACATTGGACGCGTACTGGGAAGCGAACCTGGACCTCGTCGCGGTGGATCCCCTCTTCAATCTCTACGACCAACACTGGCCGATTCGAACTTACCAAGGGCAATTTCCACCGGCTAAATTCGTCTTCGCGCAAGACTATCAGGGCGGCAGAATGGGCGTGGCTCTGGATTCCATCGTCTGCGGCGGCTGCATCATCTCCGGTGGACGAGTACAAAACTCTGTGCTGTCGCCGAACGTTCGCGTGCAAGACCATGCGGAAGTGCGTGAATCGATTGTCATGGAAAACGTTGTCATCGGCGCACAGAGCCTGGTCCGCCGGGCCATCATCGACAAGGATGTCATCATCCCGCCTAACTCGGAAATCGGGTACAACCGAGAGGCCGACGCCAAGCGATTTACGGTCACCGAATCCGGCTTGGTCGTGATTGCAAAGGGAATGAAACTGCATGCCTCCCTCGATTCATCCGGTTGATCTGATTATCGCGCTTCGCGACAAGCACTTGACCCCTGCCATCGTGTTCCTGACGTCGCGCCGTGCGTGCGATGAAGCGATGCAGGCTTTCGACCATAGCCGCATCCTCCTCCCGCCGCCTCGTCAGCAGGCGATCGCCACCGTGCTGGAAAAAGTGATCGCCCAGTATCCCAGCATCGCCGAACACCCGCTCATTCCGACCGTCCAGCGCATCGGCGTGGCTGCGCATCACGCAGGCCATCTGCCCTCGTGGAAGATTGCGGTTGAGGAACTGATGCGCCATGGCTGCCTCGATGCCGTCTTCGCCACGACCACATTGGCCGCCGGAGTCGACTTCCCTGCGCGCACCGTCATCATCACGCAGTCCAGCATCCGCAAATCGCGTGACTTTATGGACTTGACGATCGGCGAGGTGCAGCAGATTGCAGGCCGCGCAGGACGCCGTGGAAAAGATCTCGTGGGCTTCGCCATCGTCACCCCCTCGCCCTACATCGATCTGAACGTATTGACGAAGGGATTTACCGGCCATCCGGAAGCGATCAACAGCCAATTCGTCATCAGCTATCCCATGGTTCTCAACCTCTTGAAAGCGCATCCCCTGGATCAGATCCAGCCGATTCTGGCCAAAAGCTTTGCGC
>JBDSDL010000210.1:0-7737 GCA_039920585.1 Nitrospiraceae bacterium
TCGAACGTGGGCATCAGCTCTTTTGCCTGGGCGAAGGACGGCAACAGCGCTCCGCTCGCCGCCACTGCCACCATCATGATTATCGCTACGACTCTATTCCAAAAACGAGCCGGCATGTGCTGCCTCCTCCGGAGTCACGATGAGCATGTCTGATCGAGATCGAAAACGAAACAGGCCGTCGAAGCTACGCTAACTGTGTGCGGTCGGAGGGTGTATCAGCCGGGAGATGAGCAGGGTGGACGGAGGAAGCTCGTTCATCGAGGCAAGGAAACGGCTTGCCTCACAATCGGATACACTCACTCGAGAAACGACGCAGCCCTCCGGTGCCTCTTGTGGTGAATCGTCCTCGGAATCGGTTGCCTCCCCGGTGTCACTGAAATCGCGCGCGTGCCCACTCCCAGTATCGCCGATCGAACCACACATACTATTGAAAGACCACCCGATCTGCGCGGCCGGGAATACGGTGCATATCAGCAGTATAAACACGAGAAATGAGGCACATGAACGGATCGTTACCACAACACCTTATAAATACAAGGATGACGAGGTTGTCAATAAGCTCGTTGACATGTTTACGCGGTTCCCATGGCGATTGCGGGTGCTGCTAAGACACGCATTCCTATAGTACCCTTCTCTCAGCTTCTGTTACAAGAACAACTATTAATCTGAACTTTCATGATGGTTCATCGCGACACCGCCCAACAGCACGTTCCTCATGAAGCGTATCTCGTTATTCGCAAGCGCTTGTGAGAAAAGCAGGACACTACACACGCAAGAGCAGCGGGTCGGCGATTACGGCAGACATGCTTCAGAGATTCTTTCTCAGCCGGACTCCCCCCCCTTGTCCTGTTTCGTCAACGAAAGGTCTTCATACTTTCGGTCAGGAGCAAGGAGGTATCTGGCCTGCCGTCTGTCGGCGAAGAGTGGTGCCGGAGTTGAAAGGTCGCGACTCAACTCTTCGGCCCGTCGATCGCGCTGCTACTATTGCTCATTCGCGGCTTCTCCCGTGACGATTGTCTGTCGATCACCCTGATCGGCGGATTCCGGTGTCCTGTCGATTCGATGGACGAGAAGCCGTATGACCTCTTCTATTTCCCCTTGATGGTTGAGATAATACTGCGCCCGAGATCGGGCATGCCGCCCGACACGCACTCCCATGGCCAGCCCCTCAGTCAGTTCAAAGACATCCTCGTCCGTTTCATCGTCACCGATAAAGAATATGTTGGTTAGCCGGAGGTGAACCATCAGGGCCAACACCGCCAGCCCTTTCCCGCTCTCCCCAGGAGGGAGTGCATTGACAGACGATTTACCCAAAATGAGCCGAGGCTCTGGCGACAATTGCTGGAGCAGACGTATCACGGCCATATGCACCCGGTTTGGTTCTGTCACGCCTCGGTAGTGCAGGGTGAGTGAATAGCGCTTGTCTTCGACTTCGACGCCAAGATCCGTTAATGACTGGGCGAAGCGAATGGATAGGTCCCGCTTCCAACCCTGACAGATCCCTTCAGCCCAGAGGAGTGTGGGAGCGGAGGTCAGGGAACTCTCGATCCCGTGATTCCCGATCAGGTACGGGACGGTTCCATTGATGCGTGACGCGAGATCAGCGAGTGCCCGGCCTGAGACAATGGCGCAGGGGGCACGTTTCGCCAGTTCCTTGATCCACTCGTTGATGGAAGGTGGGATCTGGACGTTGTCGCGATTGGGCGAGATCGGCGCGAGCGTGCCGTCAAAATCGAAGGCATACAGAATGGAGCGGGTCGTGAGGACGCACAGAGCCTGACGCCCCTCCTCAGATAATAAATACGTCACGCGTGATCTCCCGTGGTGGTTCGCTCGTCTCGTGCACCTACTTGCCGCACAAGGCGGGCTCGCTGCCGCATGCGGGCCGCATCCATCAGCATGCGCCCGGCCCAGCGATACACATTAAATTCCTGCACGATGCCGCGCATGCTGCGCATCCGGGCACGTTGCTCGGTCGGCGGCATCGTCAGAGCCAGATGCAGGGCGGCCGCACACTGATCGATGTTGTACGGATTGATGATCAGCGCCTCGGGTAACTCAATGGCCGCGCCGGTGAATTGGCTAAGGATCAGCACGCCTTGCTCGTCCTCTCGCGCTGCCACGAATTCTTTGGCAACGAGATTCATGCCGTCATGCAGGCTGCTGACGATGCAGAAGTCCGCCCCCCGGTAATAGGTGGTGACGGCCGGCGGTTCGTGATGTTCGATCCGTAGATAGATGGGCTGGTATCCCTCTCGCCTGAATCGTTGATTGATACGTTCGGCCAATGCAATGACCTGATGAGTGAGCTGCTGATACTCCTCAATCTTGGCGCGGCTGGGAGCGGCGATTTGGATGAAGGAGAACTCGCCGACCCATTCCGGCTGCAACTCCAACAGCCGTTCAACGGCGAGGAATCGCTCGAGAATGCCCTTTGTATAGTCCAGCCGTTCGACGCCGACACCGATGCGATGCGCGTGGGGGATGCCGTTGATTGCGCGGATATGGATCCTGCACTCGGATTCGGACGGCAGTTGTGTCTGCTCTCGCGTGGGCCACGCGATGGAAATCGGGTAATGCTTTACCGCGGTGAGTAGGCCCTGATAGGAAATCAAGGAGCTGTCCCAGTCGATCCTCGTTTCGAGAGATCGGTCCACAGTATTGATGAAGTTTCTGCAATGGAATCTCGTGTGAAATCCGAGAATGCTGCTCCCTAAGAGCCCTTCGAGGATCTCTCGATGCCAAGGACAGATGGCATAGCGTTCCGGATCGCTCCAGGGAATGTGCCAAAACGTTACGATCGTCGCGTTCGGCAGATGGGCGCGCACGATCTTGGGCACCAGCGCGAGATGATAGTCCTGCACCAACACAACCGGATTATCGGTCTTGGCCTCCTCGATGACGGCCATCGCAAACCGCTCATTGATCTTCTTATACTGTTCCCAATCCGAGGATCGAAAGACGGGACGGACGTGGGCCAGATGGCAGAGCGGCCAGAGCCCTTCGTTAGCAAATCCGTAGTAGTAGCCTTCTTCTTCCTCCGGCGATATCCAAATCCTCCTGATCTCGTACGCAGGATTGTCCGGCGGAACGCGGACATGGTTGTGCGCATCGACAACCTCTCGGTCAGCCGTGCCGCTGCCATGCGCAATCCACACGCCCGAACAGGCACGCATAATCGGTTCAAGAGCGGTGACAACCCCGCTGGCGGGCACTTGGACTTCGATATGCTGCCCTTTCCGATTGTGGAGATACGGTTCACGGTTGGAGGCGATCAGCACTTCATCTCCAGCCAAGTGATCGTGCAGGATCTTCTTGAGGGTGGCCGGCGTCCAGCTCATTTGGCTCTCATCGCGCATACGCTTGTCCGATTCAAGTTCCAGAATCATCGCACGGAGATCCTGCGCGACTGGGTGGAGCTCTGAATCCTGATGCGGCTTATCGCGGAGCAATGCGGCAAGCCCCTCGCCGCGGAGCATCTCTCGTACGCCTGCTACCCATCCTCGCCAACTCAGGTGCGCGACCAGCACCGTCACGAGGGATATCACCACGCCGATGATCGCAAAGAGATAGTAGAGGTACCACTTGGTATCGCTGCTTCGACGTTTAATCCAACTCATGTCATGGACAAGCATGAGGCGTCCCCAGACGCGGCTGTTCCCCTCAATCCCCACAGCCGCGACATGGACGGCTCCTTGGGTGAGCTGTAACACCGCGGTCTGTCCGGTTTCGATGGTGCTGGCTCCGTCGCACGGAATCGAATCAGGATAGGTCAAGGTCTTGTAGGCCAGCTTGCCATCCCGGTCGCAGAACCCAATGGCGAAGAGCCGTTCGTCCTGAAGGATTCGATAAAAATAGTTGTGCAGCTTTACCTTGGAATCCGTCGCCAGGAGATCGACGAGGGGAGCTTCGACCATGCGGCCGATCAGTTCCGACCGGCTTTCAAGATCCCGCACAAACCATTTCAATGTCAGCGTATCGACGAGTGGAATGACCGCGTAGGCCAGACCGGCCAGCACCAACGCCAGCGGCAACAAGAATCGAAGCGATAAGCGCATAGGTCACCTCTCGTTTACATCGGACGAAAAATCGCCTATGGTAACAGCATGTATCCTTACGGCCTTATCGGCAATTGTCAACTCTCGGCGTTGATCGGACTGAACGGCGCGGTCGAATGGATGTGTGCGCCTCGACCTGACAGTCCGCCCGTCTTCGGACGGCTGCTTGATCCGGATGGAGGACACTTTTCAATCACGAGCGCGATCTCTTCCACCGAAATCAAGGCCGAACAGCGCTATCTTCCGAACACCAATATTCTGCTCACCACTGTCACGTCGCCGAACGGCGACGCGTTTCAGATTACCGATTTCTGTCCACGGTTCGAACAATATGGACGCATCTATCGCCCGGCGGCGCTCTTTCGTCTGGTCGAACCGTTGCAAGGCATTCCGGCCATCCGCGTAAGCTGCCAGCCTGTATCGGGCTGGGAAAAGACTCCCATCCATCCCGTACGAGGCAGTAATCACCTGCGCTACGACATCCGCGGCGAGTCACTCCGCCTGTTGACGAACATGCCGCTGACGTATCTCTGCGATGAAATTCCGGTCGCGCTGACTCAGAAGTTCTATTTTGGCCTCACGTGGGGGCTCGGCATCGAGGACGACCTCGTCAAAGTCACACACGACTTTCTCGAACAGACCATACGCTACTGGCGCATCTGGGTCAAAACCTGCTCGGTGCCGCTGCTGCATCAACAGGAGGTCATCCGCTCCGCTCTGGCCTTGAAGCTCCACTGCTTCGAAGACACTGGCGCCATACTGGCAGCCCTAACGACGAGCCTTCCAGAGCAACCGGGCGGAGGTCGCAACTGGGATTACCGCTATTGCTGGCTGCGCGACGCCTATTTTGCACTCACGGCGTTTCATAACCTGGGCCACTTCGAAGAAATGGAAGCCTTCCTCAAGTTTCTGCTGAACATTGCGCATACGCACGAACATTCCCGTGACCGCTTACGTCCTGTCTATACATTGAGCCAGAGTCTTCCCCTCCCGGAAACCGAGCATCCGAATTGGGCCGGCTATCAGGGCGGTGTACCGGTTCGCAGTCACAACCAAGCGGCGGAGCATGTGCAGAACGATGCCTATGGAGAAATGATTCTCACCTTTACGCCAATCTTCTTCGACGAACGGTATAGCGATTTGCGCAGCAAAGACCTCGACACGCTCCTGTCCCATTTGGCAAAGTTGTGCGTGCGCAGCATCAGCCAGCCGGACGCCGGTCTTTGGGAAATCCGCAATGGCTGGCAGGAGCATTCCTTTACAAATTTGATGTCTTGGGCCGGTCTCGAACGATTAGAGCGCATCAAACAAGCCGGTCATCTCGGTTCGATCTCGTTGGACCTGACCGGCGCACGGATCCAGGTGGCGGAGGCCCTCCTCCGAGGCGTACATGACGGCGCACTCCGAAACGGCCCCACTGATTTCAGTGATGACGCCGCCCTCGCCCAGCTCCCGATTCTAGGCTACCCAAACCGGGAACTCTGTGAGTCCACGGTATTACATATCACCCGCGAACTGTCGATTCGGCGCGGTAGCGAGGACACCGGATTTTTTCACCGCTATGTGCGAAACGAC
Organism: Nitrospiraceae bacterium; assembly: GCA_039920585.1. GTDB lineage: Bacteria > Nitrospirota > Nitrospiria > Nitrospirales > Nitrospiraceae > Palsa-1315. The sequence goes on from JBDSDL010000210.1 coordinate 5,634, forward strand.
GACTTCGGAAAACCCGAAGGAGCCTTCGTCATCTGCTCCTTTTGGATCGCCCAGGCTCTCGCCAGGCTGGGACGGATCCCTGAGGCCAGAGCTATCCTTGATCAAGTGCTCGTCGCTGCCAATCATGTCGGACTATTTTCCGAGCATTTCATCCTCGCCACGAATACCCAGTGTGGTAATTTCCCTCAAGCCTACTCTCACGTCGGCTTGATTAACGCTGCCTTTGCCGTGAGTCCTCCCTGGAGCGACGTGCTCTGAATCATCCTGCTACACGCACGGGACGTTAGCGCCCCCTCTTCACTTTGAGCAGCCGCCTCCGGGCTGATCGTTTCTTTGAGATTCTCGGCACCGAACCACACGTTGCATCGGAACGCCCAGTTACAAACGAGACAGAGTTGCCTCAGCGCCAGCGTTTCTTCGAATACCAATGGAGACGTGAATGCACGCGCTTTCTCGCAGAAAACGTGCCGCGGTGCTGTGGAACAAGGAAACGGAACTAGAGTAGAGGAGCATGACACAGCGCAGAGACGAGAATCAGCACATCGACAGATGGGTGCGCGTCAGTCACTGGAACCGCTTCGAATGAAGACGTTCGTTGGGGAAGAGAAGGAGGAACTGATAACCCTTCAAAAACCGATGTAGCCGAGGTATCAGCGGCCTCAAGAGGATTCAGGAGTGTGACTGGCATGCCGAGCATTTGCATCATGATACAGAGAAGAGCAGCATGACCATCGTCATGCATACCTTGCCAAGGCAGTGTTCCTTGAAGCGATTGTGGCCCAGTTGCGACATTCAACGCCTTTGCACGCCTCTCTCAGCCTCGATTACAAGAACAACCATCCGGAGCTCCCCGGTGGTTCTCGCTCTGTCATCGAACGACGAGCACGGCACAGTTCGCATGCTGCACCACCCGCGTCGACACGCTCCCGAGGAGAAACCGGGCGATGGCGCCGAGCCCTTTGGCCCCCATCACGATCAGATCGGCCTGCTGTTGGGAGGCTGCCTTCATGATCTCTTCAGCAGGATTCCCAAGGTAACAGAAAGGCTCAGCCGTGAATCCCGCTTTCGTCAGCTTCTGCACGTTCTGTTCGAGTAATGTCTTGCTTGCCGCCTCCAACCCCGGATACATGACCACTGGCATCACATGGAGCACGCATACGTGAATCGGCACGCGCCCGCCCTTGCCGGTCGAACGATCCGGCTGAAACTTGCTCAGCACAAACCTCAAGGCTTTAGCCGATGCGTCCGATCCATCGGTCGCCAAGATAATCCGCCGCAACGGCGCCGCCTCGCCCTTGACGACAAGCACAGGACATGTCGCATGATGGATCAGATTCGTCGATACGCTGCCGAGCATGAAGCGGTCGAGAGCATCAAGGCCCTGACTGCCCGCTACCAGAAGCCCGTCCCGTTTCGGCGCCTGTTTCAAGATCGTCGGTGCAACCGCTCCTTGCTCCTTGCGAACCGTGCCCTTGAGCTTCAGCGAAGCCAACTGCCGTCTGGCCTCCTGAAGGGTTTTGACCGAGCGCGCTTCCATGCGTTTGATTTCTTCCTGAATGTACCGCTCGGTGCCGGCCATCACCGGCTGTGCCAGAAACGGCGCACGGAGCGCGGCGACATCCAGCACATGCAGCGCAGTTACCTTGGCCGGCTCAATAAACGGCAGCTCGGCCGCCCAGTTCAATGCCCATCCCCCATACTTCGACCCATCCGTCGCCACAAGCACATTCATGTGACGCCTCCTTTCGACCGAGAGCCCATCACCTTTGAATCGACAGGCTGAAACCGGCTGCGAAATGCCTCAGGCGACAGCCCTGCGAGAATCGCATAGCGGCTTAGCGCCACCGGATCTTTGAAGTCCTCGTCGGACAACCGAATCATGTATTGACGCGCAATCTGGTACGACTGCGCTGTGACATCCACCATCCGCACTTTCGCCCGACCGCTGACGGGATCCAGCATCTGCTTGAAAGAAATCGGCGTAAACCGTCCATTTTGGATCGATACCATGGCCGCCGTGCCTCCATCGAGAAGGAACTGCGCCGCACAATACCCGAGATCACGGGTGTATTCCATATCGAACGGAATCGGGTCCGCACAACGC
>JBDSDL010000211.1:0-22490 GCA_039920585.1 Nitrospiraceae bacterium
GCCGAACCAGTTCTTCGGTGAGGTAGGACACGATCCGTTCCGTTCCTCCATAGAGTTTCGGCGGAACGCTCTCCCACAAGGGTGCAACCTGGGCAATTCTCATCGGACGGCTCCTCTCATCATGGGCCTATTTTGCCGGTCTAAGTGCGACGACTCTCTCGCCGATAATCACATCCGCCTCGATTTTTTCTCCCGGAAGCAGCAGTCGCTCACGCTTTGTATTATTATCGACGTGAAGATATACGAGCCTCCCGAAGATATCTTTGATCACCCACACCTTGCCCTTGATGGATAAGAGATCACCCTTGATTGTGAGTGGAGACGTCTCAATGTCAGCCATGGCGCTAGGAACAACGAGGCTTAGACTAAACAGCAGAACGATCATGCAATTCACGAATCTGGACATGGTGACACCTCCATTGACATGCTGAAGGGGTTACATCGTTCGCCTTGTTATCGATGATGCCGTTGCTGCTCGTTGCCGATGGAACGTTGTGCCAGACACACGACTTTGCCGGCCACGTTTTTCTCCTCCTGCAACACGTCGAATAGCAGGACGGCCGCCTGCTTGCCCGGATAAACCGATCGCACCGCAATTGATACAGCGCCATCCGCCATAGGCCCAGCCTCCGATGGAACTCGCACCTCCAATAAAGTGATCAGCCACCACCAGCCCGGTGCAACGTTCGCATCTCATGATTTTCACCTTTCTCTCGACGTCGCGTGCTGTTCTCACAACGCTCTGTGGCTGCCCGGCACACTACTCTCTTGCGCCTGCCGAAGGGCAGCGAGCAATTCTTCATTCCGAAACGGTTTCTGCACCAAGGGCAGCGCGTTGGGCTGCTGGTGACCAAACCGGAAGGGCGACCGATCGCGCAGTTCCTGTGGTACCTGCAGACCAATCAACACAAGCGGCAGGGACTCGTCATGAGGCTGAAACCTATTGAGCCAGGCCAATACGTTTTCTGTAGGGGTGGTATCAATATCCAAAATCACAGCACTCAAAGATTCAATGCGGTCAATTTCCCCTTTTATCAGCGTGTGCATGACGCTCACCTCATACCCGTTGTGCCGAAGCACTTCAGCTAGGACAGCACCGAGCACGACATCGGCTTCGACCAGAAGTATTCGTCCAGTCACCATGTGTTATTCCCGACGTTAGCTGTCATATCGTGCGGACTGAGCAAGCCGGATGCCTAAAAATGATTCCGTGTGCTGGCTGCTGCAAGATCGCGGAAGATTCGAGGTTTTATCCCGATGACTGTCGCTGAGAGATGTGAGATGTCGCGGATTGCTTGCCAAGAAGAGAGACAACTTATTCCGCTGCAGACATCTTGTCTCAAATTCCGATTGAACAAGGAAATATGGGGGACTACCATGCACCTATGCTGAACCGGTGGCACCGGCTGAGCCTTCAATTCAAGATGACGCTGATGATCATCCTCATCGTCGGCGTCTCCGCGGCCACGACCGAATGGCTCGAATCTCGCTCGATCCAGCACACGGTGGAAGACAACGTCCGAAACGCAGCGCTGGCCGTTGGGCGAGCCGTCGACCAGAACGTGACAACCCTTGCCCAATTGTCAAATCGGGAAGCGCGGGCCAAAGAGCTGGACAAGATCCTCGCGACTCTGCCGGATCTGCTCAACATCGTGCTGTACGAGTTTCCACCTGGACCAGAAGTGAGTCCCCTTGCGGTTGCGAGTGCCGGCCCGACGGAGTTGCTGCTTCTCACACACCCGCGTCAGGAGAGGGCTCAGGCCCTTGTTCAGCGTGTGCGCGAGGAACGGCAGCCCCTCATTGATTATGCCGATCGAACGAATACCCATCGTGTCTTCTTGGCTGCCCCGATATCCTTGAGGGGTGTCGTCGTTGGGGCCACCTATGCCGAATTCTCTACCCTACAAATGGATGAGGCCTTGGAATCATTGCGGCAAGCCTCCAGAACAAGACGATTGCTGACTGGATTGGCGATCGTGGTCGCGATCAATCTGTTTCTGTACTTCAAGGTGCATCACCCTGTGAAACGGCTACTCACCGCCGTCGAATCGGTTTCCCAAGGAACCATGACGTCGGTAGTATTGGTTGAAGAACAGGATGAACTTGGAGAACTTGCCGGTAGATTCAACGACATGGTGCAGAAGATCCGGGAAGCCACTCACGACAACACTCAATTAACAGAATCCCTTCGGACCATGAACGACAATCTCCAGCTGAAAGTCGGCGAGGCGACCGCCGAGGTGGTGCAAAAGAATCGGGCGCTAGCCCATACGAACGAACTGCTCTCGGCGGCGCAGCGCGATGCGGCTCGTGCTCAACGCCTGTCGGCGCTTGGGCAGATGGCAGCAACCGTGGCGCACAAGATCGGCACGCCCTTGACCGCTCTGTCCGGTCATATCCAGCTCATGGCCGAAGATCCAACTCTGAGTACAGAGTCTCGACAACGGCTGGAGACGGTGGAGGCTCAAATCGAACGTACCTCGAAAATTATTCAAGACATGTTGTTGTATGCCAGGAGACCGGAGCCGGTTCGCTCCCCCCTCGATCTGAATGCGTGTGTCGCCGAATGTCTCGCGCTCTTCAGACCGGAATTCGAACGTAGGAAGATTGCGCTGGCTACCGAATGGAACCAGCAAGTGGAAAAAATCGATGCCGATGTCCAGCAACTTCAGGAGGTATTTAACAATTTGATCGAAAACGCGCTCGACGCGATGCCGGCCGGTGGAACCTTGGTCACGAGGATCTCTCCCCACGTCAAGCTGGAGCAGCCAGACCTTCGAACATGGGTGGAGGTGGAAATCGCCGATACAGGCTGCGGGATGGAAACTGAGCAAATGGCTCAGATATTTCAGCCGTTTTTCACGACGAAAAAGGCGAGACGCGGCACAGGTTTGGGGCTGGCGATCGCGGTGGAAACAATACGGGCGCACGGAGGCCAAATCAAGGTGGACAGCGACCCGGGAAAATGGTCTAGGTTTACGATCATACTTCCAACCGATGGAGGATTGCGTTGATGCTGCAAGAATCTCGCGTGATGGTCGTGGACGATGACGCCGAAACATTGGCCTTGCTGCGCGAGATCGTGGTCAAGGAGGGATATCAGGTTGAGACCGCCGAGGACGGGGAGTCAGCTTTGCGGCAACTTGCCGAATGGCACCCGGACTTGTTGATCACCGACATTCATATGCCAGGTATGGATGGACTGGCCTTGCTGGCAGCAGTGCGCGAAAAGGCGCCGGATGTCCTGGTAATTCTATTGACCGCCTATGGATCCCTCAAGACAGCGGTGGATGCCATCAAGGCCGGCGCCTTCGATTATCTCAGCAAGCCATTTGTCGTGGATGACATTCGGTTGGTGGTTCGGCGCGCACTAGAACACAAAAAATTGGTACGAGAGAATCGTTCATTGCGCGAACAACTGCGTGAACGGTACCGATTCGACAACCTGGTGGGAAGCAGCGCCGGGATGGTGGCGGTCTATAAACTCATTGCCCGCGTCGCGGAGACGGACAGTACGGTGCTGATTCAGGGAGAAAGCGGGACCGGAAAAGAACTGATTGCGCGCGCGATCCATGCCAACAGTACCAGGAGCAACGGGCCGTTCGTCGCGATCGATACTGGTTCGCTGGCCGAAACGCTTCTCGAATCAGAGCTGTTTGGACATGAACGAGGTGCGTTTACCGGGGCTATCGCAAGCAAGAAAGGTTTGCTCGAACAAGCGCATCTGGGCACCTGCTTTTTGGACGAGATCGCGGATCTCTCTCCAGTGATGCAAAGCAAGCTGCTCCGATCGCTACAGGAACGCGAGATCCGGCGCGTTGGGAGTGAGACACCTCGCGCCATCGACGTCAGAATCATCGCCGCATCGAAAAAGGCGTTGAAACCACTCGTCGAGGCTGGGACGTTTCGGGAGGATCTTTTTTATCGGCTGGAAGTCGTCACCATTGTCCTTCCTCCGTTGCGCGATCGGATTGAAGACATTCCCCTTCTAAGCCGGTATTTCGTCGACAAATTCAGCCGGACCAAGGAGAAGCCTGTGACCGGCCTCTCACCGGAAACCATTCCGTTGCTGACACGCTATTCATGGCCCGGCAATGTCCGTGAGCTCGAGCACGTGATCGAGCGAGCCATTGCCTTGACTCCTCATCCCATCATCACCCCCGAGGACCTGCCTGAGACGATCCGGACAGCGACGGTTCAAAACAGTGCTCGGGTTCGTGGGTGGGACACCCTGAAGGAAATAGAAAAAACCTATATTCGTCGCGTGCTGGATGCCCATCATCAGGACCACGGCCAGGCATCCGCGATCCTTGGCATCCATCGCAAGACACTTCTCCGCAAGCTCCGCGAATACGATCACGGTTGATCCGAGCAACGGTCAACCTGTTCCTGCGAGAGACAACTTGTCTCTAAGAGTCAGAAGTTCGCATGCCACCAGGCATTCCTGCTGATCTCCCCCGGCATCGGCGACAACTTACTCCCATCAACGCTCGTTCCTCAACGGCTCAATACGGTCGCCATCAAAATGTCTATCTAATTGATTTCCCGATGGATCCTTGCTGAGAGATACTCTTCATGGTAGCGCGGTCCACCGTTTGCTCTATTGTTCCAGTGACTCTCCAACTTCCCTTACCTCGTTGGCATGGTTTTCATTGATGCGGAGGACGATGACATTTCTAGTTGGTATCGCGCTGGATACGCCGAATGGACATGCTCAAACCATCACAATCGTCGAGAGCAAAACGCAGTGATTCGCAGGTATGTGCGGCCCACCCCAAGCTGTTGGGGAAACCTTTCCGCAAATGTTTGTGCAGTCGTCGCCGGAAAGGATGAATAGAAAGGAGACAAGAGCACTATGGAACGGAACAACAAAAGCGTGTTGGTCGTCGATGATTATTGCGATTTACGCTACCTCCTTTCCCTCAGGCTAATCAGCGCTGGATACGTGGTCTATGAGGCGGCAAACGGGTTAGACGCCTTGGATCAGATGGAAAAACACTCCGTTGATGTCGTGCTGACCGACTATCACATGCCAAAAATGGACGGCTTCGAATTTTTATCAGTTTGCCACCTGAAGTGGCCTGGAACTCCTGTCGTAGTCTTCTCTTCAGAGCAGGACAGCTTGAGCTACGAGGCGGTTGAACGGGGCGCATTCGCTTGGGTTCGCAAGGGCAGTGAATTCACGATGCTCTTGGAGATCCTTGCCGCAGCGGTTCAAGAGTCGGTCCATGCGTGAGCGAAAGCGCGCCACCCTTCGGCTCGGGCAGCCAGGATGCCGCCGCAGCATGTCGAGACTGGGAAGCTCTTGGAATAATGCCTGCGTGGCTTCTTCGGGATGTGCAAGTGCGAAAAGACGACGGAGGAGTTCCTTGAATATATTGAAGTATTCTGGAATCAGCTGTGTCGGCACTTCGCACTCAGCGGCATTCCCTGCCAAGTTACAGACTCAGTACGGCTGAGACATAACGGTGTCCACGGGGGGAAGGTTATTACGTATCTTAAGAAGTGAAGGGTTTTCCCACCACCCTTTTCACTTTTCATTTGATTCGCTCCCAGAACGGCCATCATTTAGGGCGTTCCCTAGTGGCATATCTCCCGCACATTTGTTGCACTAGCTATTAAAAGGAGGAGGCGGCGCTACCAAGGTGAATGCCGCATACGCCTCTGAGACCCGCGCTTGATCCTGCTGCATTTCATTACCCGGCACTGCAGGCGACTCGCTCATCGGAGGCCCCATGTCAGATTTCTACCAAAACGGTGTCGTCACGGTGCTTCACCGCCTCGGGCAGCCGAACGTCGACCAATTGGAGCGAGAGTTGACGCGGTATGGGCGCGTCAATCCCATCGCTCTGGTCCTCCCCTCTCTTTACGCAGAATTAGGACGCCCAGCATTGAAGGACATCGTCGAAACTCTCAAGAATGTGTCATATATTAATGAAATTGTTATATCTTTAGATCGCGCATCGGCTTTGGAATTTCGCCTGGCTAAGCAATTCTTTTCCGTACTTCCTCAGCGGGTGCGTCTCATCTGGAATGACGGTGCGCGTATCCAAGCCATCCTCAAACTCTTGGTCGATCACAACCTCGATATCGGCCAGCAGGGCAAAGGACGAGGCTGTTGGACCGCCTTCGGCTACGTCTTGGCTAGAGCCCACAGCCAGGTCATCGCGCTCCACGACTGCGACATCACAAGCTACAATCGGGAATATCTTGCGCGCCTCTGCTATCCCATCGCCAACCCAAATCTCGGTTACGAATTCTGCAAAGGCTATTACAGCCGCGTCACCGATCGCCTTCATGGGCGAGTGACACGCCTGTTCATTACCCCCATGATCCGGAGCCTCCAACAGCTCGTGGGGCCTCACGCGCTCCTGACATTTCTCGATAGCTTTCGGTACCCCCTAGCCGGCGAATTCTCCATGGTGCGGGATCTGGCCTGGACCAACCGAATTCCAGGTGACTGGGGTCTCGAAATCGGTGTCCTCGCGGAGGTCTATCGGAACTGTGCCTTGCGCCGCATTTGCCAAGCCGATATCGCCGATGCCTATGACCACAAACATCAAACACTCTCGGACCAGAATCCCGATGCCGGCCTTCTCAAGATGTGCATCGACATCACGAAATCGCTCTTTAGAAATCTTGCGAGCGAAGGCGTCGTCTTGTCTGACGGGGTACTTAAGACCTTGCGGGCGACGTATTTGCAAGCCGCTCAGGAAGCCATCAGCCGCTACGAAAACGATGCGGCCATCAACAGCCTCACGTTCGACCGGCACCAAGAACGAACGGCCGTCGAAGTCTTTTTGAACGGCATGAAAATGGCCACCGACGGGTTTCTCGACGATCCGCTTGGCGTCCCCATGATTTCCAACTGGAGTCGAGTGACTCATGCCGTGCCCGATATTTTCGACCGCCTGATCGACGCCGTCGAAACAGATCACGCCTGGGACCCCACGTCTGAACCGGCAGCCACTCCGTCATGAACAACGGTCTTACACCACTCGCTGCCCCGACTGAAGCACGGCTTCAGGATATCGTTTCAGCGGAGATTCTCGTCGGGATTCCAAGCTACAACAACGCAGACACGGTCGGGCATGTCGTGCGGGCCGTCAGCGTGGGCCTCGCCAAACACTTCCCCGGCCGTCGGGCCGTCCTGGTCAACTCCGACGGCGGCTCTTCAGATGAGACGCCGGCGATCGTCGCCCACACCGCCATCAACTTCGAACACCTTTTCATCGGCGACCAACAAAGCGTCCTGCATCGGATCGTGACGCCTTACCATGGTATTCCCGGAAAAGGCAGTGCCTTCCGGACGATCTTCGAGATTGCGCGACGACTGAAGGCCAAGGCCTGCGCAGTCGTCGACGCGGATCTCCGCAGTATTTCACCGGAATGGATCGAACTATTACTCCGCCCAATCATGGAAGAAGGATACGACTACGTCGCCCCCTACTATCTACGCCACAAATACGACGGCACGATCACGAACAGTCTCGCCTACCCACTCACCAGAGCGCTCTACGGACAACGAGTCCGCCAGCCCATCGGCGGGGAGTTTGGTTTTTCCGGTGCGCTCGCGGCCCACTATCTCGACCAACATGTCTGGGAATCGGAAGTTGCGCGCTTCGGCATCGATATCTGGATGACGACGGAGGCCATCGCTAGCGGCGCACGGGTCTGCCAAAGCTTCCTCGGCGCAAAAATCCATAATCCGAAGGATCCTGCTGCCGACCTGTCGGCCATGTTGATGCAAGTGATGGGAGCGCTCTTTGCCTTAATGGAACAGCATGAATGCCTCTGGTCCCGGCAGGAGGGATCGCAACCGGTTCCTCTCTTTGGATTTCCCTACGAGGTCGGGGTCGAACCGGTCCATGTCAACGTGGAACGGATGGTGTCGCACTATCGACAGGGCCTCGCCGATCTTGAACCCATCTGGAGGCAAATCCTGGCCGACGACACGTTCTCTCAGCTGCGCAACCTCCAGGGGATATCCGACACTGACTGTCGAATCCCTGATGAGTTGTGGGTTCAGGTCGTCTACGATGCAGCCATCGCATACCGTAAGCGAATCATGCCGCGTGAGCACCTACTGAAAGCCCTGACCCCGCTGTATTTAGGCCGGACCGCCTCGTTCGTCTATGCCACCCAAGGCCTGACGTCCACGGAAGCAGAAAAGAAAATCGAAACCTTGTGCCACACGTTCGAACGCATGAAATCCTATCTGGTGGAACGGTGGCAACCGCTGACGCTTCAACAAGCGACGCCAGCGTTGTTGCACAACTCGACCACCAACGCAGGAGGTGATCATGGATAACTTCATTAACCAAGCCCTTCTAGCTCCACTGGAGCTACTCGGACGCCAGATGCTGACCGTGCTCCCTAATCTGCTCGCAATGGGCATTATCTTGCTCGGTGGCCTCTTCACCGCGTGGGTGTTAGGTTTCTTCGCTGAACGGCTGTTTCGCGTAATCGGATTCGACCATCTCTGTGATCGGCTAGGGATGAACGCGGCACTCCTTCGTGGGGGAGTCAAGACCGATCCCTCTCGCCTCGTTGGGCGAGGCATCTATTGGACAGTCATTGTGCTGGCCTCGATCGCAGCGTTAGGCGCACTAAACCTGACTCCGATCAACCAGTTCGCCCAGTCACTCCTAGCCTATGTGCCCCATCTAGTGACGGCAGCGGTGATTCTACTGGCCGGGTACTTTCTCTCAAACTTCGTATCGCGGGCTGTCCTCATCGCCGCCGTCAACGCCGGGCTTCCCCCTGCCAGACTCATCGCAACCTGTTCCCGCTGGGGAATCCAAGCTCTGGCGGGAGCCATGGCATTGGAGCAACTCGGCATAGCCCAACACATCGTCGTCGTGGGATTCGGCATTACCTGGGGCGGAATCGTGCTGGCCGGAGCGATTGCACTCGGACTCGGCGCAGCCGATCTCTCGAAAGAGTTCTTGGAACGACGGCTGGTGGCCCGATCCAAATCTAATACGTTCGATGATCTCCATCACTGGTAACGGCGCAAGACCATGTTGAATTTGATCGTCTACACAGACTTGGATGGCTCCCTCCTGGACAGCACGACCTATTCCTATACCGCGGCAATACCGGCCCTCACTGCGCTCCGCGAGCAGGGTATACCCCTCATCTTGGTATCGAGTAAAACGCGCGCAGAAATGGAACCGCTTCGACAACGTCTCGATCATCACGACCCGTTCATTGTTGAAAACGGCGGCGCGGTGTACATCCCTAATGGTCTCTTCGAATTCCCCTTCGAGCGCATGCGAACCAGATCTCCCTACCAGGTCATTGAATTAGGCCTTCCCTATCACATGCTGCGAGATGTACTGAAACAAATCGAAGATGCCGTTGAAACACCGTTACAGGGCTTCGGCGACCTGTCGGTAGAAGCCATCATGCAAGTGACCGGGCTCCCACATGCCGACGCTATTCTGGCCAAGCAACGGGAATACGACGAGCCCTATCTCCTGCAAGGCCCTCAGGCGCTCATCGAAGAAGTCTGCCGGCAAATCGTCACTCGTGGTCTTCGATGGACAAAAGGGGGGCGACTATTTCATCTGATGGGAGAAAACAATAAAGGGGAGGCTGCGTCCGTACTCCTGCGTTGTTACCATCGCCAACAACACATGCGCGGACAGGTGGAACGGATCGAAACGGTTGGCATCGGGGACAGCATCAACGACGCCCCACTACTCGCTATGGTGGATCACCCGATTCTTGTCCAGAAACCTGACGGATCTTATGACCCTGATATTCACCTATCAGGAATGATTCGCGCTCCAGGCATAGGGCCAGTGGGATGGAATGAAGCGATCCTGGAACTATTGGTACAGGTACAGCAAGAGACCGCCTGAACCCGACACGCGAGTCAAGAGCCTTGCCCTTTCGGGCGGGGCTTTCAGCCTCCTATGATCATCAACTGTCAGACCCACAGCACTTGTCGCTTCTGCACACTCAGATCTCAGCACTCAGCACTTCCCCAAACTAATCATCTTCCGGGTTGATGATATGAAGGCCTGCCGAACGACAGGCCTCTAGCAATGGCGTGTCGGCGCTGACGACGGTCAGCCGCAAAGGCTTGAGTTCTAACGCCAGCGCCAAATGTAATACTTGTGGTGATCGGAGCGCAGGATACTCCAGCGCGAGTTCTTTCGTCGCTAAGTACGTCTGCATCGTTGGGGCAATGAATTGATAGAGCCCCTCCTGCGATTCCTTCTCGAACTTATGGATCACCGAGTAACAATCGTCACGAGTGATTTCTCCATGGTGGGCTCGGTTTGCGAAGGCCGTATAAAAATCAGTCACGGAGAGCGTCGGCAATATAGCCACTTTGCTCCGTTTCACCATGAGCCTATTGACGATGCGTGTGCCTCGTTCCATGCTATACCGTTTCACCAGCGCTGTTGAGTCGAAATAGTAGTATGGCATGCGATCACACTCTCCCCTTCAGAATGATGGCGGCCAAGGGGCCAGACATTTTCGAGAGCCTGTCTTGGAGTTCATCCAGCGGTAGCTCGTCATACCCCTCCTTGCGGAACTTATCGGCTAAGTTGCCCTGATTGAACGACGCCGTGTCGTTCTTGAGCCGCTCACCCAGCCGGCGTTTCGCCAAGCGACTGGGAACCCGCTGTTTTGTAACCGTCAACCCACGGCCACGGCTGCGCGGCGCGCGAGTCGATGTGTGTCCTGCTTCCGATTTCGATTTGGCCATACCCTTCCTCTCTCTCTGAATTAGTGGGGCGCAGACGCCGGCGTAGATGCCAGCCCGTCCCGCGGACATCCCGCAGGCTGGCTCGCCTGTGCCGGCAATTCCAATTCTCCATACACATGAGCCGCAATGGCCTTCGCCACATCGGTCGAAAACTCTTGTTGCATGACACGCACGACTTTGGCTGTCGCCTCACGATCCGACAGATGGCCTTCCTTGCCACCCTTCGACAAGGCGCCGACCACGCGCTGGCTGGCCAAATCCACGACTTCGAAATCGCTGCACCATCGCACGAACTTAAACCGTGGATCGCGCACGTCGATCGGCCACACCCGCACCACACCCCGCACGAGCAACTCCGGAGATGGACCGCTGGAATCGCCGCCCATCGAGCGCTCCCCTCCCCACGGTCGGCTCGTGACTTGGAGTCCTTCCTTCAACAACCCCTCCGTCAAAGCACGTTGCGCTGGTTCAACTTGGTCTCCAGCCACCGCAACCGCCAGCACCAGATTCGTGGCAAGGAACTCTTCGAGTTCGTGCGTGAGTTCGCTCACACGGTAGGCCGCGGCGGTACCCTGCCCACTCGGTCGAATCACGCGAAGGTCGGCATTATACGTCTCCCGCAGCACAAGATTCCTGGCAGCCCGTCTCAATGCTCTGACCCGTGCCAGCTTATCGGAGGGGCGATGGGCCTCTTCGACATCGTCTCTGATGGATCGGTCCAGCTCGGTAATCCGCTCCATAAAGGATCTCTCTGCCTGAGGCCGATGCATCCCTGCCAATGCATAGTGAAGGCCTTTATGTACATCGACCCATCGATCGACGATCTGGACGTTCTCTAATACCTTGTCGGTCGACACACGGGTCAGATTGTCGAGCGTCAAACGTCGTTCAGCACTGCTGTGCCCGCGCTGCTCGATCACCAGATACGACTCCCAATCTTTTGCCTGCGCGCTGACCTCAGCTTTGAAAATACGGGCCACCGCTGCATAGGCGCGATCCTCTGCTGCCGCGCGACTCTCCGCCTGTCCCACGCCGACGAGATATTGTCCGGACGGATAAGCGGCACTCACCCCGTCGATCCAGTCCGGTTTCGCGTGCCCTCCAAACCATGAACAGCCGGAGAGTGCGACCAGTGCCATCAGCGCCACTCCGAGTCGGCTCGCACACCGCGATCCGTCTATCATGGCATCACCCGTTGAAGTAGCACGGCAGTCTCACCTGGCTCAAGCAACAGAGTCCGCATGACCTCAGGCTTCAGAGGGTCAAGAGACCCGCCAACTGAACTCTGCACCTGGTAACGGCCTGGCGGAATCCAGACCCGTGCAAAATGGATTTCATCGGGCAACGTCTGCCAACTCCGCTTGTCGGCCTCCTCCGATGCCACCGCAAAGCCTTTCGTCAGCAGCCCAACAAGAAGACCGACCCATGGCCCCGCATCTTTCCCCGCTGCTTGTTGCGCCGCTCTCGTCGTCCCCTCGGCCAGCGCGAACTTCGTGGCCGCACGGGAGAGTGCCTTCACCGTGATTCCAGCCATTCGTTCCGAGAGCGCCTTATCTGCTAAGGCCGTCACGTTATGCACCAACTCAGTGTTCAGCGTCACCCGCGTGCCATTATCATCCTGGATGAGACTCACCCTATCAACAGGGACTTGGGTCTTTTGCTGAACGAGCCGTGGCAAGGCCACTCGAACAACGCGTCCGTTAAGTCCATACAACACGCTGTCCACAGCCTGGTTGGACTGCCGGTTCTGCCGTAAAATCCCGCGATTGAGGAGCACCAACTGGAGGGCGTTGAGACTAATCGGCAGGTCAAGAAATTGATCCTCCTTACGTGGCGCGCGGCCATTATAACTGATCACGACAACTTGAGCGAGCGGTTGTAACGACTGACTCGTGTCCCACTTTGTATCGGGAAACAGGCGCCGGTACTCGGCCAACTCTTGAGTGAAGTGCAGCGCCTCGGCCGTTCGTAACAAATCTTCCCTCAGCTGGGATGGAACGGCCGTGTGCGACCATGCACGGGTGGTATCGAAGATCTCATACGCCTTCCGATAGGCAATAAAGGCATTATTCACATCCCCGGTGCTTTCATAGAGAATGCCGCTCAGATAGCGCGCAAATCCGTCTTCCCGATACGCATTCATCTCCTGGATTCGATCCGACAGGACATTGAGCCGGTGGTCGATACGCCGGACCTCGACCAGGGCTTCTTGCCACTGGCCCAGCACCGAATAGTTGAGCGCCTTCAGCACATTGATCAACACCTGTTCGTAGGGATCGCCCTCATAGGGTAGCGCCGTATCATTTGCCATGAATGCGAGTGCTTCCGTTCGAATCTTTCGCGTGTAGAGACGATCCAGTTCTTCCTCAGCCTGTTCCAATACGATGTTGCTCTGCTGATAGTCGCCAGCGAGTTGAAGTGTCATCCCTCGATCCATGCCATAGAGCACACGGCTTGTATCGCCATATTCCTTTTCGGCCCGCTGGACAATGGCATCGGCGCCCTTGGGGTCGTGGGCGCGCAGACTCGCGTCGATGAGGAGGTACCGGTTGACCGAGGGGCCGCATCCGGCAAGCATCACGAACGCCAGCACGGCAAAGAGAGACTGCGTAGAAATAAAAAGGCCCCACCGTGCCGGAATACAGGCGGTGGGGCATGAGGCAAGAGGGCTCAACGGATGTCGCAGAGCCTAAAAGATCGAACGTTTCTTTTCGACGACTTTCTTAATCTTCTTTTGACCGTACCAGACCTTGGCGTTGCTCTCCAAATCCACCATCTGCAAATCGACCTGATAGAATACCGCCTTCGTCCCATCGGCTTCATCGAGGATTGTCGCAATCGTGCCCTTCATCATGTAATCGGCGCCGATCTCTTTTCCCGGCGCTTTCTGCGTGTCCTCTCGCGCGTACATCGCTTGCTCTTTGCGCTCGGTGCGAAGTTCCTCACGATCTCCCTTTCCTGCCACAAACGTCACTTTTTGTGAGTTCGTGAGTTCACGTTCAAGATCGGTCACAAACGTGTTGACATTGATATGCTCGTGGCTGCTGTTCTGAATAGCTCCGACGACGACGACCGGTTGGCGCCGCTTCGAGCTGGAAAAATTGTTCAGCCAGGGATACTCCAGCGCCTCTTTGACCATAGACTCCGCAACCATCCTGGAATCGGTATCGTTCCAACGGCCGCTCAGATCCATGACGACCCCTGAGTCTACTCTGGTTATCCTCGTCTCCTGCGCGCAGCCGACCAGCGACAACAGTACCAGCGCCACAAGCCCCATTCGTCCTCTATCCATCACCTTCACACGATACCTCCTCACAGCGGCAATAATTGGCGGTCGCTCAGTGGGAGTACTTAGCGCGGCGCCCGTTTGTCTTCTTCTTTTTCAAGCCGCTCAAAAAGCTTGTCGGCATTCTTTCTAACGAAGTCACGAACCTCCGCATTGAGCTCCTTTGCCTTTTCGAGATTATCCTTCATCTCCTCGAGATTCAGCTTGACTAACACGTAATATGTGCCGGTTTTCTCATCCTTGTAGCGTTCGATGGGGCGCACGCCGCTGAGGGTCGTGGTCGTCACCGTCTTAATGGCCCGCTCGACATTCTGCTCTTCCGTGTTCCTGGTAAAATCTCCAGCCGTCGTGGAAGCTGCATAATCGCGCATTAAGTAACCGGTATAGGTTTCAAAAGTCTTGGCGATTTCCGCTCTGCCTCGATTTTCAGCGGCGTCCCAGGCCAGCGGCTCGTTCCGAGTACCTTGAATGGACCCGACGCCGTAAAAGGCCTTACTATCTTTCTCGTTAAATGCTCCTGACCCTTGCTTTACCCACTTCGGAGGACCTCCGCAGGCAGCAAGTCCGATCAGCAGGGCAATAGCCACTCCTCCCCCGACCAACCTTGACCTGAACCCCAATACCCTATTCATGTGCATGCCTCCTTGGTGATGATCAGGATGGTAGAACTTCGACATACCAGCCGCCGATGCCGATGACAAAGGTTCGAAAATTCATACGAATTCATGCTAACATGCACCCCTAACCCAGTCAACGAAACCGACGGACAATGGTTAACCGTCTCACTGTTTCCCTAAGGGAGGATGCCCGTGGCAGATGTTCAGATTGAAGACGGTATCATTAAGATTTTGAGTCTGGAGGTTCAAGATCCCAAAGCAGCCGCAGTTCTCGCCGAATATCCTCAAGCACGCTGGGCAGAAATAACCCGAAAGGCAGTCAAGATTGGGCTAGGGTATCTCAAAGGCGGCGAACGAACCTAACGCAGAATGCTGAAAAAGTCCGCCAACAGAAGAAGACCGCTAGTTGGTGTATTTGGTATGTCTCGTTTGTTTGGTCAAACCAGACAGCCCAGATGAACCAGATAATTAAAACAAACCAGTTTGAGCAGCCTGCTAAGGCTTCGAGGGAGCGGCGGGGGTTGGCTGTGCGATGGCAGCACTGGCACGGGCATGGTTCCCACCAAGTTCGAGATAACGCGTGAACGCATCGACCGATTTGGACTGATCTTTGATCTCGTCGGCGTAGAGGATGCCCAGCGAAAAATAGACATCCGCATAGTTGGGATTGACCACCAACGCCTCCCGCATGGCGCCCTCAGCTTTGGCATACTGCCCTCGCTTTTCGTAAATCAACCCGAGCGTATACTGAGCATCCGGGTTCTTGGGGGCATACTGCACCGCCAGCTTCGCTGCAGATAACGCGTCATCAAGGTTCGGCAGTACTTCTAACCGCACATAGCTCTTGAGCACATAGGCGTCACCGAACGTGGTGTCGTATTCCAGCGCTTTATTCAGCCGCTCCAACGCTTCCTCCGGTGATTTCCCAGTTTGGAGAAGTGCGAAGGCCTGCTCATACTGCATCTTCGCAGCCTGTCGTCGTTCGGCTGGAGACTGAGGCTCTGCCCCCATGATAAAGGCGGCCTTTCGGCCCTCGATCAACACCGTATCCCCCTCCCCCTCAAGCTGCACAAAGAAGGGATGCTGGGCGCCTTTCGACCGTTCCAGAACTTGCTGTTTGACATAGTCTCCGACTTCCGAAGCCATAAGCCATCCGTTTTTATTCCGATCCGCCTGGCCGCTCAGCCCATTCAGCAGCACTTGCACGAATAGACTTCTCCCATTCTCCTGACTCAACGATTCACCCTTATCGCCCGCCGTCAACACTTGCACGGCCCGCCGCTCCGTCTCGTCTTCTGGAGACAATCGCCCTTCAAGGGACAGAGGCTGAGCCGTGCTCACTTCCCACCCCCGAACCGCAGCATTCAAAAAGAACAGGGTGTGTTTAGACGCGCTCCGACGACTAAACTCTTTCAGCTGCTCAAACGTCACCGATTTTGACACATTCCCAAGCTGCGCATCCCAAGGAACGAGATACCCAAGCTCCATGCCATCAAGGTCTTGTGTGACACCAGCATGTCCGGCGAAATAGAGTACGAGACGATCATATCGACCGACCTTGCGAGGCAAGAAATCCGAGAGCGTCTGCTGCAGGCGGCGAGCACTGGCCTCCTTATCGTAGAGTTCAACGACTTCGTCAAAGCCCAGCCGGCGGAACGCCTGAGCCACCGCTTTGGCATCCTCAATCGCGCCGGGAACTTTCGGGGCCAGAAGATAGTTCTCCACCCCGATGACAATCGCCCATGACTTGTAATAGAGCCCTTCGGGCTTCCCCAGTTGGGCGGACGCCGACGGCAGCCAGAACACCGCCATCAGCGAATAGACGAGAACCGAAAGAAGGAAGGGCCGCGATTGTCGGAGAATGACCGGCAACATCAATTGGACTGGTCTCATCGTGTGGTCTGTAATAAATTTACCCTACTCTCGCCTCTGCGAAACTGTCAAGGAACGGCAGACCGGGGTCACGGAGTAGCCGAATAGCTACAGCCTGCCCCTGCATGCCTCCTCTCCCGTACTAAGGTATGGTTGAGTTCCCCCCACCCCTCCATCATAATACGACCTCATGCTGTATCCCTCGACCTAGCAAGCTTCGGAGAAACTGTTTTGACCCAGCATACTCGATAACCTGCACGGTTGGAGCAAGAACGGAACACCCACGCAGGATGCTCAAAAAGGCCGTCCAGCAAGGCCGCAGCGAGTGAAGAGCCGAGAGGCGTACCCTTGGTACGTTGAGGATCTGAACGATGCGAGAACGACGCTGGCGGGCTTTTTCAGCATCCTGCTGAAGGAGTCATCGCACTATGTCAGAGAAGATCGATACCCTCCTCAAGGAAAGCCGCGTGTATCACCCAACCGCTCAGACCAAAGCCGTTGCCCATATTCAGGACTATGAGAGCGCCTACAAGAAATCGATTGCCGACCCTGAAGGCTTCTGGAGCGGTATCGCCAAGGAGCTGGAGTGGTTCTCCCCTTGGACCAAGGTTCTCGAATGGAATTACCCTTGGGCCAAGTGGTTCGTCGGCGCCACCTGCAACATCACCTATAACTGCCTGGACCGTCATGTCAAAACTTGGCGGAAGAACAAAGTCGCCGTTATCTGGGTGGGCGAGAACGACCAAGAACGGGTCATCACCTATGGCGCGCTGTACAAACAGGTCAATCGTTGCGCGAATGCGCTCAAGACACTCGGGATCAAGAAAGGCGACCGGGTCACGATCTACCTTCCGAAAGTTCCCGAACAGATTGTCGCCATGCTCGCCTGCGCGCGCATCGGCGCCATTCATAGTGTGGTCTATTCAGGATTCAGCGCCCCGGCCCTTGCGAACCGCATTCAGGATGCCGAATCCACACTAGTCATTACAGCTGACGTCGGGTTCGACCGGGGAAAGGTCCTCACCCTCAAGCCAGTGGTCGACCAAGCTGTCGCCAATTCCCCCTCCGTCGAACATGTCGTCGTCTTACGGCGGCAATCTCCTGGGATAAGCCTATCCACGCCGAAAGAAATCGATTGGCACGACTGGCTGAAGAATGAAAAGGCGGTCTGCGAAGCCGAGCCTCTCGATGCAGAACATCCGCTGTACATCCTCTATACATCGGGCACCACTGGGAAGCCGAAAGGCGTGGTCCATGTCCACGGCGGCTACATGGTCGGGACCTACATCACCACGAAATATGTCTTCGATATCAAAGATGACGATGTCTACTTCTGTGTCGCCGACCCGGGCTGGGTCACTGGCCACAGTTACATTGTGTATGGTCCCCTCCTCAACGGCGCCACAATCCTCACCGCTGAAGGCAAGCCGGACTATCCGAACCCGGGCCGCTGGTGGGATTTAATCGAACGCTATGGCGTCTCGATTTTCTATACGACTCCCACCGCCATTCGCCTGCTCATGCGCTACGGAGAAGACTGGCCAAAGAAATACGATCTCTCTACCCTGCGCATCCTGGGCAGCGTGGGCGAACCGATCAATCCGGAAGCCTGGGAATGGTTCCATCGCGCAGCCGGTGGAGACAAACCGATCATGGACACCTGGTGGCAGACCGAAACAGGGGCCATCCTGATTACTCCCCTGCCGTCCGTCCCCTTGAAGCCAGGCTCCGCAACCAGACCTTTCCTCGGCATCGAAGCCGATGTCGTAGACAGTCAAGGCAACAGCCTCCCCGCCAATGCCGGCGGCCTTGCCGTCATCAGAAAGCCATGGCCCTCGATGATGCGGACCATCTACAAAGACCCGGAACGCTACAAAACCTATTGGAACACAATCCCGAACTGCTACACGGCCGGCGACATCTGCCACAAAGATGAAGACGGCTACATGTGGTTCATGGGCCGCGCCGATGACGTGATCAAAGTGGCCGGCAACCGGCTCGGCACCGCCGAAGTGGAAAGCGCGCTGGTCAGCCACCACTCTGTGGCGGAAGCGGCGGTGATCGGCAAACCGCACAAGCTCGTCGGCGAGTCCATCAAAGCCTTCGTCATTTTGAAACAGGGAGAAGTGGGTAGCCCGGCACTGATCCAATCGATCAAGGATCAGGTGATGAGCGAGTTGGGGAAAATCGCCGTGCCGTCAGAAATCGATATCGTGCCCTCACTCCCCAAAACCCGATCGGGAAAAATCATGCGGCGGGTGCTCAAAGCGAAAGAACTCGGGCAGGACCTTGGAGATATCTCGACGATCGAAGATTGATTCAACCGGCTTCAAGACCGGTGATCGATGCGACGTCGTGACACAGCAATACAATTGGAGAACGTCATGGATACAACAATAGGGACTAGAATTATGGTCGCAATTGGAGTCTTGGCGCTCAGCCTGGCAGCAATCACCCCGGCCGTCACCTGGGCCGCCGAACCAGGCACGCAGGAGAAGAAAGCAAAAAAGCCAGTCCAGGCTCGCACAAACGCGACCACCGCGAAATCCGCTATGCCAGAGAACGCGGGAAAGTCTACCGCCTGTTTCGGTGAAGCACCGAAGCTCGACAAAGTCACGCCGGACGAAGGAAAAGCCGGAGACAAGATCACCATCACCGGGAGCAGCTTTGGTGAGGCAGCCTGTTTACGAGGCGTCTCCTTTGGCCCGGGCCATCCAGCTCGGTTTCAACAGACTAAAAACAGCATTACGACGACCGTGCCAAACGGCGGAAAGAAAGGCCTGGTCCTCCTCAGCGTGACCACTGCCTCGGGGGAAAACTCGAAACCGTTCCTCGTAAAATAGAAAGGGGAAGGAGCGGCCAGGTGCCCTTCTTGCGCGCAGAACGCGCACGATAAAACAGTGGCCGCTCGATGCGCGCAGTAAAGGGCAACCTTGGCCGCTCCTTTGAAGAGAGGTAGAGAATTGGAAGGTGCTCAAGCAACGCGCGGTCTCAGAAGGATGAACGGGGGACAGGCTAGACCATCCTTC
This sequence comes from Nitrospiraceae bacterium, assembly GCA_039920585.1. Classification (GTDB taxonomy): domain Bacteria; phylum Nitrospirota; class Nitrospiria; order Nitrospirales; family Nitrospiraceae; genus Palsa-1315. The sequence continues at coordinate 19,531 of JBDSDL010000211.1, forward strand.
TTGCTCGCAGAACGCGCACGATGAAACTGTGCTCGCCTGGGACATGAGCGCGTCTCGGCGCGCTCGGGGATGGGCGGGTGAGAATATCGCGCGCAGTGAAGGACAGTCTGACTGCTCCCCTAAGGGCGACGTGGGGAAAATCGGAAGGCCTTCGCTCGGTACACACATGATAGGGCTCGTCGGACATGAGGCGTAAGCCGGGCGAACCGATCTATCTGAAGCGTCACATGCTGGGCCTCACACTGGCCGTGGTCTCCCCCATTCTGCTGCCATTCCTATACCACCGCTATGTCGAACCGCTGAGCTTTGACACTCTATTTTTTGCCGGGATGATCATCGCTCTGATAGGAAGCCTCGCACTCTATTTCACCTACCGATCCTCGGCTCAGAATGAACCCTAGCCCGCATTATTCATGAACGCTTCTGCTCCAATCGCGGATTCGCCGCTGCGACAAGCCTGGACGCGGTGGTCCGGCGTCCAGGCAGGCGAGCTCGCCGCTCAGTCGGTCAACATCCTGTTTCAAGTATGCCTCCCTCCCTCGCAGCTCCGCGCGCCTGTCTCGCATGGCGACTACGCGATTTCGCCACGAACTGTCATGAATAATGCGGGCTAAGACCTGACGCCGAACCTGTCTTCCGCACCTGCCGTTTCCAGCATCAGCGCGTCGTTCTCCATCCACGCAGTACCTTCTCTCAAGCCACTCAACTTCATCCGCAGCTTCGCCGTTCACCGGCATCGGGCCATGAAATAATTGATATCACCCTAGTGTATTGCAATTTGCAAGTGACTAGGCTACAGTATCTCCTGCATCTCAGCATTCCCTTCATAGGTAGCAACGGGGCAGTAACGAACGACCTTTACAATGGAATGACAGGGTGAAATTTGCACGATCAGAATGCCCGATCACCAACGTCCTTGATCTCCTGGGAGACAAGTGGACACTGTTAGTGATTCGAGATCTCGTATTGGGCAAAAGACGTTATCAGGAATTCATGTCCTCTCCGGAACGAATAGCCTCAAACATCCTTGCAGACCGACTGAAAAAACTAGGGGCTGCCGGCCTTGTGACCCGACGAACGTACCAGGGAAATCCCCCGCGGTACGAGTACCTCCTGACAAAAAAGGGAAAGGGTCTAGAGCCGGTATTGGAGGCGATCATCGTATGGGGGCAGAAGCTTTACCAGGGCACGAAGAGATTCCCTCGCGTCGAGCGCCGCTAAGGGCCTATGCCAGTGGCGCCGACTGAGCCCTTCGCCTGACACACGACATGACAAATATCAACGGGGTGTTCTGGTCAGAAGAGGAGGACTCACAGATGGATCATTAGCCTCTAATGAATCGGTATGAAATGTTCGGATACCGATGAGAACGTGGATCTCCGCTTTCCGGACAAACCCAACACAAACAGTGTCCAACCAATGAGGAGGGATGAAATATGCCACTATGGAAAGTGTATCATCCGGTCGGAGCGTTCACGACTGAAGACAAAAAGAAGCTGGCCAAGCAGGTGACGGAGGTGTATGCGAGTATCCCGATCCCTAAGTTCTATGTGGTGTTCATTTTTGAGGAAGTTGCCAAGGACTGCTGCTTTGTCGGTGGCGAACCGCATAACAAATTTGTCCGGTTCAAAATCGACCAAATTGCCAGGACGCTACCCGGTCCGGTCATTAGAGAATGGTGGACCAGGACACTAGATGAAGTCATTGCTCCCTTCGTAAAGAACAGGGGGTATGATTGGGAGATCTCCATTGACGAGACACCGTTCGATCTGTGGTCTCTTCAAGGGGAACTTGCTCCGCCTTTTGAATCTGTGGCTGAGAAGCGGTGGGTGAAGGAAAATAAAGTGAGTCCCTACACCTTGGCGGAAAAGCTTCCTGTCACTCTCATGCTCGCTCCAGGAATAGCGGACCGTTAGGTTCCGGCTTAGCGGCCGTGAGGTGTGCGGAGAGTCGTCCCAAGAGAGATGACGGCCAACATGGCAACGTCATCTTTCTTGGGACAAATTCCTACCCCTTCCGCCAATGTGTGGTTAGGTGCTCTTCCCATTCGGCTTCTGTTGTATCCAGGTGAGAGGAGCAGTTGCCTCGGCAAGGTAGGCCTGCCCGAATCCCAACACTAAGTGCGCGTCCTGTAGCCGCAGTTCCCAGAGTGCAAAATCCACAAAGCCAAACATCATGGCCGATTGTGGAAATCGAGCGAGATACCGAGCCTTCACTTCAGCATAGTCCGGCGCATCGACATTCAACAGCGCTGCCTCGCCCTGAAGATTCATCCGCCGTAGGGACAAAGGGTTCTTCCCAGGCAGATCCGGCTCCGAGACAAAGAGCCCCACACGAGACTCGCGCAACAGATGTTCGGTATGCAACGCCAAACGGCTCACATGGATGTGGGCGCGCGTCCAGTGTTCGCCAAAGACATAGGGCACATGCGATCCAAACGGCCGCCCGTTTCTGAGCGTCAACAAAACCCCCGTACAGACCTCCTCGGCCAGATTGGCCCATGCAGCTTGAACCTCTTGATTCGACAAAGACCCAGACATTGCCATAGAGCGACCTTCCCTCCCGCTCGGTGATGATAGCCGTCCGAGACTACCACCTCCAGTCCCTCTATCCAACGGGTACCCCTGTCTCATGGATTTAGCTGGATGTTGAAAAGCCGCTCTTTTCACTTGCCCAACTCGGTGCGCCGAGACGCGTCTTTTATGTCTTACGCTTCACGTTTCTTGAAAGGCTGAGTGATTTCATCGCGCGAAAAGAGTATTCTTTGAGACTGAGGAAAGTGTGGAAAGCGACTGTTCGTACTGGAGTAGATGGAGGTGGTCGAGCCGGCTGACGGAAAGATAGCCACACACCCTCTCGCATGGCATCATGCTCCAATGAGACATCACGCAGAAGGAGGACACCAGATGAAGAACATATGGGTCGCATTAGGACTGTGTTTGTCGGTCATCGTTGCAGGC
>JBDSDL010000212.1:0-4336 GCA_039920585.1 Nitrospiraceae bacterium
AGATGTTGGATGACCTCTTCGGGTGTGTACCGTTTCCTGGGCATGGTCAGACCTCCCTGGTTGCGGTCCAGTCTAACCCTAACGTTCATCCTGGACCAGTTTGGCCCGGGCAGGTCACATGATCGACAGACACAGAAGCACAATCTTGTGGTTTGCACGCATTAAAGGGCGCTTCATAAGTTGTAGCCGAATCGATCTGAGCTGAAGAAGGTGCCAGGAGCCTTCTCCGAATCGATGCCGTTACTCGTGCAGGAACCGATACGCTTCTCCATTCAGCTTCACCCCTTTTAGCTGTCACTGGGACTACCGCTCTGTCTCACCAGCGACGTGCGCGATGGGTCATGATTGACAGCTCGCTGACCAGTCCACGGCAAAGGTCTGGGTCAGGAACCCGGCCGGCGCGATCTGCCGCAACGACAACAGGGTTTTGTCTATCTGGTCTGTCTGGTCTGTCCGGTCTATCTGGTCTATCTGGTGCGCAGCCAATCCTGCTCGGACTACACCCGACAAACCAGACAGACTAGATAGACCAGAAAGACCAGATAGACCTTCCCCCATCCCTGTGCTCAGCATTGCGAGCGGACTCGCAAGCCAATTGTCTGGTTCGGTCGGCAGGCTGTCCCGTCCCGCCACGGTGAAGCTGCTGAATTCCCCGTCGGCCAGGGCCGCGCAATGTTGGTTGAGCAGCGAGGTGGCTTGTAGCGGTGTTTTACCAAGCGGCTGGATCTGACCGCTGGCTGGGGCATTTGGCGATTGAATCGTCACGGTGCCATTCACGCCGAATTGCGAGGAGGCCGAGATGACACTGTTCGCGTCCGGCAAGAGGAGATTGGTGGTAATGAAGATATTCCCGCCCGGTCCCTGCACCGCTTGCGCGAGAATCTGGCTATTCAGGAGGATGACGGATTGCGGGTCGATGTTCACGCTCCCGCCGCCGCCGGTACCGTCGAGGACCGACGCGCTGATCGTGCTATTGGTAAGCTGCACCGTGCCGCTGGGGTTCGTCGTGATCTTGATGAGGCCGCCGCTCGCGGCAGCGGCCTCTGTCGTCACCGAGCTATTCGTCATGGCGAACTGGTTGCCGGCGTCGATCTGGATGTTGCCAGTGTTGCCTGGGCCGGTGCTGCTGGCGGAGATGCTTGATCCGCTATTCATCGCCACAGATTGACCAGCGGTAAGGGAAATGTTGCCGCCAGAACCGGATCCAGGAGCATTGTCGATGGAGCGACTGAAAACACCGACCGGTGAGCCATCGAGCAACGTTCCAAACATCGAGATGCTATTCGTCGCGGAAATCGTGATATCTCCGCCACGTCCGTTGGTCCTGGTGGTGCTATCAATTTGGGCACCGTTACCAAGGACCAAAGATCCGGTTGTGAGCAAGATCCGGCCGGCGTCACCGCAAGGGCTGGAACAGGGGACGTTGCCAACGGCAGTTCCCGTGAAGATCCCACTCGGATGGATTGTGCCGACTCCAAATTCTGACTCAGGGATGTCTGAAGGAAATTCCCCAGATATCGAAACCGAGTTGGTCGAATTTATCGTGACGTCTCCGCCGTGGCCACTACCCGACGTGATCGTATTGATTCGAGAGCCGCCGGTCATGTCAAGTCTTGAGGTTGTTACCATGATGGTTCCCGCGGGCCCGATTCCGTCACCCAGATCACCGGTTGAATTACTGAAGAACCCACTCGGGTTGGAATCTAATGGAGAAGTCGAGAGAGTGAGGTGGTCCGTCGCCGTGACGTGGATGTCACCAGCATGTCCATCTCCAAAAGTTGTGGTTATGATTGCGCTGCCATTTAGAAGCTCCACAACACTGGCATCCACGAGGACGCCGCCTCCCAGTCCTGAGGCTACTATAGAGTGGAGTCGGCTGCCCCCATTCAGTATTACTCTGTCAGCTATGACTGAGAACGCGCCTCCTCCATCCATCCCTGTTGCGTCGACAACGGAGCTCGTCAGATTAATATCGCGTGCGTTCAAAGTTACCGAGCCAGCCTGTTGATGTTGAGTACTATCGAACGCAATAAATGCGCTTGTGTCTATGGTTGAATTCAACAGCACTATACTGTCGGCATTGATAGTCCCATTGCCTTTGATGGTCACATTGCCTGCAGAGCCGTTGGCTTCTTGAATACGGAGACTTGCCATGGTGTCCCCAGTGGAAATGGCCGTCCCTTCAATGGTGACGCTCTGGGCAGAAATCGATACGTTACCTCCGTGCCCATGCCCTAGCCCGGTGGTACCGCTGTCGGAGAACCATACGAGGCCGGGTCCTAGATACGACGTCTGGAAGTTACCTGTCGTGATGGTAATGTTCCCAGCTGTTCCAGCCCCTGATGTATGGGTATCGATCAGGGCAAAAGGCTTAGGGGCAGGAGAGGTTGATGCTGCCACTAAATTTGCGGATTTAATTTCTATCGCTCCGGCATCGCCGTCGCCAGTTGTTCTTGCAGTCAATGTGGATAGCCCACGCGTATCCGAGATGAGCAAGTCGCCAGTCACCTTGATATCAAGTGCAGTCAGCGCTCCATCGCTATTGGCAGTATTGGCTAAGAGCGTCGCGTCGGCAATCACGAACTGCCCGCCGCGAATTCGTACCGTTCCAGCTGCAGTGATGGCCGCGTTGGCTGAGACATCCATCAGGGCTCCTTGGGATAAACTAATGTTCCCCATTGCAGTAAACGAGTTTCCATTGATGTTCGGCCCTGGTTCCAACGTCCCCTGCAGAACTTCTCCCGCGGATGCAACACTCGCCAGATTAATCTGACCCCCTGGAGCTAAAAGCGTTCCCCCAGTCATCGTGACGCCATCTGGCACGGAGGCTCTGGCACCCGTGTCCGGATTCGTATAAAAGAACCCCTGGTTTCCACCGATGAGCGAGAGACCTGTCCCGTCCGCCACGGTGAGTAGACTGCCCTGTACTGCGATGGCGGCTGAATTTGAGCCCAAAAATCCAAAGGCAGCAACCGAGGCGGTGCTGAGAAGGGCATCTTGTGCTCCAGGTATTGCCTCAAAACGGATGTTGTCGGTCAGCCGCAGGTAATCAGCTGTCGTAAATGCGACCATTCCGCCTACGTTCACCATCGCATTGGGGCCAAACAAAAAGCCATGCGGATTCATGAGAAAGAGGTTGGCTCCTGGATAGTAGGTGATGCTGTCGATGGTGCCAAATATAGTGGATGGATTCGTGTCGGTAATCCGACCGAGGATGTTGTGCATCGCCGGGTTTGGAATCAGCGTGGAGGTTTGAAACTGTGCGATGTCACCGGTCCTGACATTGAATTGGGCGAAGCTGTGGTACAGATTGGTGCCAACCGGCGTGCCACCAGTGATGCCGTATACATGTCCGTTTGGCGGCAATACCAGTGTGCCGAGATCTCCCGCACCGGTTGTCTGTATGATAGAGGTCGCGGCGTGGGCGTGAGTTGAAACCAGAAGAGCCGTTTGCAATAGCCCAATTATGATGGCACCGAGGAGCAGGAAAGGCGGCTTCCCATGATAAACCGGAAGGAAGCGATTCGTAATCGACCGTGCAATTGACCACACTATGAAGTTGGAGTGGCAAATGCTGTTAGTCATGGTATTCATCACGACATGCAGAATGGTACTGGACCATGCGAGAGGGATAGGTCCGTTTCATCACTATCAAACATCTTTCCTTTCTTGAAACGAGCTATGCACTGCCACGATCCGTTTGCATGCTATAGTGTAAGTGTCTTTAAGGGTTACATTGGCATGCACACTTGGTAGTACTAATTGTATATGTGTCTCTGCACTTCCCACCTGTAAAGCCGCAAGGCTGGCCAGGGATCCCAGACTTGCACTTAGTGCTATTTTTAAGAGGATCAGCATTATAAAGGCATATGGCCCCAGGGGGAATAGTTCCACTCGCGGGGATGGGGACCACGTTTGCAATCGAAGAGACGAGAGTGCCTTGTGGGAGTTGTATAACGTTGTTCGCAGCAGAACAAGAGATTCCGGGACCGGGTCCCGAATCAGGTGGGCAAGTGACATTGACGTTTGTGTTTATGCAGGCGCTCAGAATGGTCAGTGCCACAATGGGCAAGGTTCTTCCCACAATAATGAACAAGGCATCCATCTGTATCCTAGGCATAGGCTCCTCCTCTTTCTGTAGGCTGTGTGAGTCAAATCATCCCGGATTGTTTTCATCGAGGGAACTGGCTTCACGTGCATAGAAGGTGAAAACAATTTTCGCCGAGATCGGTTCGCCCTTGCGAATACCGTAGGAAAGACGATCAGCCAGAGGAATTAATATGGGGTCTTCATTGTCAGGATTGTTGGCAAGGAAATGAAGGTTGAGCGCCGGGAT
>JBDSDL010000213.1:0-13936 GCA_039920585.1 Nitrospiraceae bacterium
GGATGAACTCGCGTATGCCTTTGTTCGCGACACTCTCGAACTTGAGAGCCGACTGACTTATGGCGAGCTGGAACAGACGGTACGCTCACTTGCCAGCTATCTAGCACGCAAGGCTCAGCCAGGAACGAGAATCCTTTTTCTCTACCCACCGGGGCTCGATGTTGTGTGCGCGTTCTGGGCCTGTCTGTGTGCTGGTCTTGTGCCTGTCCCAGCTCCTGCTCCGGATTCAGTTAGAGGCAAGCACAGCCGGACAAGGCTCCGCGCCATTATCGAGGATGCTCAGGTGTCGCTGGTGCTCACAACTTCTGCTATCGAGTCCGTTTCTTCTGAACTTTCGATTGCCAACGATGGGAGCCAGATCGAATGGATGGCGACCGATCAACCGTACGATCAGGCTAGTACAGCCGACCTACCACGTCTGATCGAAACCTCGCTGGCCTATTTGCAATATACCTCGGGGTCGACGACCACCCCTCGTGGCGTCATGGTCAGCCATGGAAATGTGCTGTCTCATTGCAAGGCTTTAAGATTGGCCGCAGGAGTGTCGGACAGTAGCCGGTCGCTTTGTTGGTTGCCGTATTTCCATGACTACGGATTGCTGCATGGAATCATCGCCCCGTTCTATTCCGGTATCCCTGCCTATCTGATGTCACCCATCACATTTCTGAGGCGGCCACTGCGTTGGCTTGACGCGGTGTCTCGATTTGCCATCACGCACAGCGGTGGACCGAATTTTTCCTACGAGTCTTGTCTCCGGGCCGCCCGGCAACGGCGTGAGTGGCAGGCTGACTTGAGTACATGGACGGTCGCAAGTTGTGGCGCAGAACCTATCCATGCGGATACGGTTGAGCGCTTTATCAAAACCTTTGAACCACAGGGTTTCCGGCGAGCGTCGTTTGCGCCGGCGTATGGGCTCGCCGAAGCCACGCTGTTGGTCACGATGAAACGGACTGAGGCTGAGCCGACCTTCTTGACGGTAGACGCAGAGGCGTTGGGTGACTCAGTTGTCGAAGTGACCTCCTCATCAGAACAAGGGGTTCGAACATTGGTCGGATGCGGAGAGCCTCTTGAAGGGACTCGCGTACTGATTGTGAATTCTATGACCCGGAGCTTATGCCGGGCTGATGAAGTGGGAGAGGTGTGGCTGGCCGGGCCTGGGATTGCCACCGGATATTGGGGGAGGCAGGAGGAAAGTGATGCCACGTTTAAGGCCACCCTCGCTGGGTTAAACGAAGGCCCTTATTTGCGGACGGGAGATCTCGGATTCATTCACCGGGGAGAGCTGTTCCTGACCGGCCGGCTCAAGGATCTGATCATTGTGCGGGGAAGAAACTATTATCCCAATGATTTGGAGTGGTCGGCCGAGCAAGCGCATCCGGGATTGCGGCGAGGATGTGGAGCGGCCTTCTCGATCGAGAGCGAGAGTGGAGAGCGTGTGGTGCTGGTCTATGAGATTGAGAAGACGTTGCCTGAATCCGACATGGTGGAGGTGATGAGCTGTATTCGCCGCGCGCTGGCTGACGAGTACGAACTGGAAGTCCACAAGGTGCTGTTGGTCAAATCGGGAACGATTGCGAAAACCTCAAGCGGGAAAATTCAGCGGCACGTCTGTAGGGCAGACTTTGAGTCCGGACAGCTTGCCGTGGTTGGGACGAGCATACTGGGGGCGGTTGAAGAAGAGCAGAACGTTGAGCCGCTGAGCGAGATTCCGCGAACTCCGGTTGAAAAAAGGCTGGCTCATATCTGGCAGGAGGTGCTGGGAGGATCTGAGCCACGGCGCGATGAGAACTTTTTCGCACTTGGGGGCAATTCGTTGCTTGCTGCTCAGGTTGTGGCACGAATACTCGACGTCTTCCATGTCGAACTCCCGATTAGTGTTGTCTTTGAATACCCGACATTTTCTGCGCTGGCCACTCGTATCAGTGCACTCAGCACCGGTAAAAATATGGCGGAGACCGCCGTGGAGAGGTTTGGATTCTCAAGCGGCGGTGGGTTGCAGATTCCCCTCGTGCCGCTTTCCCCTGCATCAAGGCAAGGCAGGATGCCTCTCAGTTTCGCTCAACAGCGAAGCTGGTTCTTAGAGCAGGTTCATCCCGGCAGCTCGATTAATCATATCTCCATGGGTGTGCGTGTGCGGGGTCCTCTTGACCGCGGGATCTTGGAGCGGTCGGTACAGGAAATCATCCGACGGCATGAGATTCTTCGAACCCGATTCGGATCGGAGAGAGGAGAGGGATTCGCGGAAGTATCCGCTGAGGCTGCCTTCACGATGAGACAGCATGATTTCCGGGCACTGAACCATTCTGAGCAAGAAATAGCGGTCCGGCAGTTCTTGCGAACGGAGACAGAGCAACCGTTTGATCTAGGAAACGGGCCGTTGTTCAGGGTTACGGCGGCGGTACTCGCTCAGGATCAACATGTCCTGGCGCTGACATTCCATCACCTCATAGCCGATGGTTGGTCGCTTCATGTGTTTTTCAAGGAATTAGCACGACTCTACGAAGCCGGCGGAGAGGGTCGAGGGGCTCGACTATCGAAGCTGAGTGTTCAGTATGCGGACTATGCACATTGGCAACGAACCAGGCTCAATCAAGGCCTTCGTGAGGTACAACGAGAGTATTGGATCGGACAATTAAGCGATGTCCATTCGCCCGTAGAGCTACCGGTCGACCATCCTCGGCCGCGCATGCGGACGTTTGAGGGAGGCGTGCGATCACAGCCTCTTTCTCCAGGACTGGCCGCTGCGCTAGATCTGTTCTGCCAACAGCAGGGCGTGACCACCTTCATGGTGCTGTATGCCGTCTTTGTGACGTGGCTGCATCGCTACACACAAGAGTCAGATATCGTGGTTGGATCGGTGGTGGCCGGCAGGCGTCGTGTGGAGATCGAAAATGTGATCGGGCATTTTGTGAATACGGTGGCGTTGCGGTCTAAATTCTCAGATGGGCTTACCGGGCTAGGCATGCTGAAACAGGCGCTTCGGGTGGTGACAGAGGCGTTTGATCATCAAGAACTGCCGTTTGAAGAAGTGGTTGAGGCGTTGTCATTACGGCGTGAGGGGACGCTTTCCCCGCTCTTCAATGTGATGATTGTGCTTGAAGACGACCCTTTGTCCGCGCTCAAAATCAGAGACCTTGAAGCGACCTATCTTCCCTGGGAGCTGACCGCGTTAGAGTTCGACTTGGTCTTGATGGTCGTGAACAAAGGCCGAGGTTTGGAACTGGCGCTGCTCTACAATTCCACACTTTTTGATGATTCGACCGCCAGTCGCATGTTGGGGCAGATAGAGACGCTTCTTGGGGAACTCATCAAAAAGCCCGAGGCCCGGCTTGGCGCTCTCTCATTGCTCACGTCGGAGGAGCGTCGGCACATCCTCCTGGAATGGAACCAAATCAAAGTCCCGGTTCCGTTTTCTGCCGGTATCCATACTCTCATCGAGGCACAGGTTGAGCGGACTCCCGACGCGATCGCCGTCATCTGTGGCGACGAGTCCCTCAGCTACCAGGAATTGAACCGCCGTGCGAACTGTGTCGCCCGTGCCTTGCAGACGTTAGGGGTATGTGCCGATCTGCCGGTGGGTCTCTGTGTCGAGCGCTCGGTGAACGGTATTGTGGGCCTCCTCGGTATTCTCAAGGCGGGGGGAGGTTATGTTCCCCTGGATCCGTCCTTTCCCGATCACCGCCTTCAGCTCATGCTGGATGATGCGCAGATTTCTATCGTGGTGACACAGAGGCACCTGCACAACCATTTACAGAGTTATAGCGGCCAAGTGTGTGATGTGGAGACGCTCTGTGAAACTACGGTGGGCAAAGGTGAGGAGAATCTCGGGACCTCGGTTCTCCCCGATCAGCTGGCCTATATTATGTACACTTCTGGGTCGACCGGGAGGCCCAAAGGTGTGGCAGTGACACACCGAAATCTGGTCATCTCGCTTGGTGCCAGACTTCGCTATTATCCGGAACAGGTATCCCGGTTTTTGCTGACATTTTCTCTGGCCTTTGATGCATCCGTGACGGGTATTTTTTGGACGTTGTCGCAAGGAGGACAATTAGTTATTTGCTCTGAAGCCGCCCATCGCGATCCCACAGCGCTTGCTGCGCTCGTCGAACATCACCGCATTTCCCATGTCGCATGGGTGCCCTCTTTATACCATGCCGTGCTCGGTGATGCGTTGAATGGGCAGTTGGAATCACTTCGCATCGTCATTACCGGCGGGGAGAGTCTTCCCCTCAAACTCGTCCGATGGCACTATCAGCTACTGCCTCGTGCCACGCTGTACAACGAATATGGGCCGACGGAAGCCACGGTCTGGTGTAGCGTGTATCGAACAACCCGCGAGGAAGCAGGGGCTCGAGTGCCGATCGGAAAACCGATCGACAATACGCAGCTCTATATATTGGATGCGGATCTTGAGCCTGTTCCCATTGGCGTTCCTGGAGAGCTGTATGTGGCAGGGGATAACCTGGCTCGCGGGTATGTGAATCAGCAGCAGTTGACCCAGGAGCGGTTTCTCGCGCATCCCCACATGGCCGGCACCAGGCTGTATCGGACCGGCGACCTGGCTCGGTGCCGCAAGGACGGCAATGTGGAATTCCTTGGGCGAGTGGATCAGCAGGTCAAGCTGCGTGGGTATCGGATCGAATTGGGTGAAGTCGAATATGTGCTGAGTAACTTTCCTGGCGTGTACCATGCAGCGGCTCTGCTTCGACAGGATAAACCCGAGCAGCAACGGTTGGTAGGTTATGTGAACGGGCAGCCATCGCTTAAAGCGATGCTCGATCAAGTTCGGAGTTATCTCGTGGCCCGATTACCGCAATACATGGTGCCATCCGTCATCCTGTGGGTGGAAGTCATGCCACTTACCACGACAGGAAAAGTCAACCGAAGTGCTCTTCCTGCTCCGGAAGAGGCAGCAGGCCAGGAGGCAGCCAAGATTGTTCCGAGGAATCAGGTAGAAGCGGTGGTGGCCGAACTGTGGAGGTCTGTTCTTGGTGTACCAGAGGCCGGCATCCATGACAATTTCTTTGAGCGAGGAGGCCACTCCTTGTTAGCGACACAGCTTGTCTCCCGGATGCGTGAGGCTTTTGATGTTGAAGTCTCGCTACGGGGGTTTTTTGAACGACCGACGATCGTGGATTTGGCCGAAGAAGTGACGCGGTTGCAACGTGGAGGTCGGAAGGCTTCAGCGGTTCCTCCGATCGTTCAGGTGCCCCGAGATCATCCCCTGCCTCTTTCCTATTCTCAGCAACGCATGTGGCTCATGCATCGGCTGGCGCCTGAAGGTACGGCGTATAACATGCCGTTTGCCTCGCGACAGATGGGCGCACTCAACAAATCGGCTCTTCGGTCTGCGATTGATGCCATCTGCAGCCGTCATGAGGCGTTCAGGACGACCTTCGTCATGACGGATGAAGGGCCGGTCCAGATCGCCAGCCCCTTCCGGCCTCCTCTTTGGATTGAAGTTGATCTCTTCACACGGCTGCCAGCCGAACAGCGACGACAGGAGGCGGCTCAGCTTGTGGAACAGGAAGCGAGCCAGCCGTTTGATCTTGAAAAGGGCCCCTTGGCAAGGTTCTTATTAATTGAGATCGAGCCTGAGGACCATGTACTGGTGCTCACGATGCATCATATCGTCGGAGACCAGTGGTCGTTCGGGGTAATCGGGAGCGAGTTAGCGCTGTTCTACAACGCGTTCTGCCGAGGGGAGACTCCTTCTCCCAAGCCGGTGCTCTTTCAGTATGCAGACTATGCGGTTTGGCAGCGGCGCTGTCTCACCGACGAGTGGCTCCGTGCACAGTCAGATTATTGGCAGAAGAGGCTGGCAGGACTTTCCAGGCTTTCGTTGCCGACTGATTATCCCAGGCCCGTGTTTCAAACCTTTAACGGTTCGCATTGTATGGTGGAGTTGCCGGCCTCGTTGACCGAACGACTGAAGCAATTCAGCGCGGAGCGAAACGTGACGGTGTTCATGACCCTGTTGGCCTGTTTCCAGATCCTCTTGAGCCGATATTCTGGCCAAAGCGATGTCGCCGTGGGTTCTCCTATTGCGAACCGGACTCAATCCGCGGTCGAATCGATTATTGGTTCGTTTGTCAATACCTTGGTGTTGCGTTCCGATCTCTCCGGCAATCCGACGTTCGAAGAGATGCTTGAGCGGGTCCGCGAAACGGCATTAGGGGCCTATGCCAATCAGGATTTCCCGTTCGATAAGCTGGTGGAAACCATGGGCTCGAATCGCGATCATAGCTCTGCACCGCTGGTGCAGGTACTCTTTAATTTAGCGAATGCCCCCATCGGGGAGATCAACATCCACGGTTTGAGTTGGGTGCCATTTGAGGTGGAGACGGGATCCGCGCAGTTTGACTTAAGCTTGACGATTGAAACAGAGATTGCCCGCAAAGCTTACTTGACGTTCAATACCGATCTCTTCGAGCGGCAGACAGCCGAGCGGATGTTGGGACAGTACAAAGTCCTGCTCCATCGCGCATTGGCCAATCCCACCGCCAAACTTTCGGATCTCCCGATGCTCACAGTTCCCGAGCGTACCAAGATGTTGCAAGACTGGAATCGAACGCAAGCAGACTATCCTCAGTCAGAATGTTTTTCGCAAATGTTTGAAGAGCAGGTCGAACGAACGCCTGATGCTGTCGCGTTGTCGATGGGGCAAAAGACGTTACGGTATCGTGAGCTCAACGCTCAGGCGAACCAGTTGGCTCGCTATCTCCGAACGCTGGATGTCAGGCCTGGCGTGACGGTGGGCATTTGTCTCGAACGATCGATATAGATGCTCGTCGCGCTGATGGCCGTGCTCAAATCCGGTGGAACGTATGTTCCCCTCGATCCTGACTATCCTCGAGATCGGGTTCGGTTTATGGCTGAGGATGCAGGTGTCGCAATCGTGCTCACATCCGAAGGTCTTTCCGATCGGTTTGATGCTCGATCTTGCCGCATGCTGTGTATCGATCGGGAGCAGAAGAGGATTGCGCAGGAGGTCGACCATAACCTCCAACCGACCGCGACCTCACAAGACTTGGCGTACATCCTCTACACCTCGGGATCGACCGGGCAGCCAAAGGGGGTGGAAATTCCTCACCGGGCGCTGGTGAATTTCTTGTGTTCGATGCGGAGGGAGCCGGGATGTACAGCTCAGGATGTGATGGTGTCTGTGACGACGCTGTCTTTCGATATCGCCGGGTTGGAGTTGTATGTGCCGTTACTGGTAGGAGCCCGTGTCGAGGTCGTCAGTCGAGCTGTTGCGATGGATGGACGGCAATTACGGACCGTCTGCGAGGCCGTGCAGCCGACGATCATGCAAGCGACTCCTACGACATGGCGAATGTTAATTGAGGCGGGATGGTTGGGCAGCGACAGGCTGACGGTGCTCTGCGGAGGAGAGACTCTTCCGCTGGACCTGGCAGGGGCCTTGCTGGATCGTAGCGCTGCCTTGTGGAATATGTATGGTCCGACTGAAACCACGATTTGGTCCACGATAGGGAGAATTGAACGGGCAGATCAGGCGATTACCATTGGGCGTCCGATCGCCAATACAGAAATTTATATCCTGGATCAGTTTCTGCAGCCGGTTCCCGCTGGAATCTCGGGGGAACTCTATATTGGGGGCCATGGTTTAGCTCGAGGATATTGTCGGCGCCCTGAGTTAACAGAGGAACGATTCGTTTCCCATCCATTCTCGACAGAGCCGCACGCGAGACTGTATCGAACGGGAGATTTGGCTCGCTATCGCCCAGATGGACGTATTGTGCATCTCGGTCGGTTGGATCATCAGGTTAAGATCAGAGGGTTCAGGATCGAATTGGGTGAGATCGAGGCGGTGCTGAGCCGTCATCCCGCCGTCCGCCAGGTGGTGGTGACAGCACGGGAGGATCAGCAAGGTCTCAAACAGTTGGCGGCTTATTTGGTGTGTCAGGAGGGGCAAGCAGCAAGCTCGACAGAACTTCGCTCGTTTGTGCGGACGGCGCTTCCCGACTATATGACACCTTCCGTCTTTGTGTTTCTGGAGGCGATGCCTTTGACGGCCAATAATAAAGTTGACGTGCAAGCATTACCGGCCCCCACTTTCACTCTCTCAGGCGATCCGGCTCATGTTGCGCCGCGTGATCGGATGGACGTACAACTGGCGGCCTTGTGGCAACAGGTGTTGGGAGTCCAAAACATTGGGATTCGCGACAACTTTTTCGATCTCGGTGGCCATTCGCTCAAAGCGGCACAGCTGTTCTATCTCATTGAACAAGTATATGGACGACATCTTCCGCTCGCCACGCTGTTCCAAGCGCCAACCATTGCCGCGCTCACGTCGATTCTTACACGCGAACAGTGGGTGCCGCCGTGGCAATCTTTGGTTGCGATTCGACCCAGCGGGTCGGCGACCCCTATTTTTTTGATTCCGGGAGTGGGGGGCAATGTTTTGAGCTTTGCTCAATTGGCTAGGTCGCTAAGCCAGGATTCCCCAGTCTATGGGTTACAAGCGCGAGGATTCGATGGGAAAGAGGCACCGTTTATCTCGGTGCCAGAGATGGCAAAGCAGTACATCGCTGAAATCCGCATGTGCCGCCCGCGAGGACCATACGTAATCCTTGGTGCATGTACTGGTGGGTTGGTCGCCTATGAGATGGCGCAGCAATTAGTCGAGCAGGAAGAAGCTGTCACCTTGGTTATGATGAATAGCTGGCACCCGACTTCGTATGGCACTCATCGTGATAAGTGGCCAATCGGGCTTTCGTTGTCGCTATCTATGCTCTCGATGACCATGCGCACGTTTCACGCGCTTTGGTGCATGCCCATGAAAGATTGGCTGCCGTTCGTACAGCGGAAACGCGAAAAACTTTCGTCTTTTTTCCAAAGAAGATCGACTGAGGATGGACTGAGAGAGCTTCAGGTCGACCGAATGCAACAAGCGATGTTCCATTCGGTGGCCCATTATACAGTGCGTAAATATCCCGGACGTATTCTCAATATCGTGGCTTCGAAACGAATTGTGCAAGATACTCGGTATGTCTGGACAGAGCTGGCTGGTGGAGGGTGTCAGACTTTGGATGTCCCAGCTCTTCGTACAATGGACCTTCTTGTTTCACCGCATGTCGAAGAAGTATCCTCCCGTATTCAGCGTTTCCTTACCGCAGATTCTCAAGATAAGATAGTCCAGCCTCATGATGTGGTTGCGTGATTTCCATCCCTTTCCTTGCCGAGCAAGGAGACCGATAGCAATACCACTATCAAGGATGACGGTGTGCTGATTTCATTCCAGTTGATCGATCATCTTACGGGTATTGAGCGGCAGGGCTCCACCGACATCGAGCCGAATACTATTCACCTCTGGGGGATTGATCTCGATGGGTCGCCACGTTGTCAGGAGCGATGCGCGCAGTGGTTAGACGAAGAGGAGCAGCGCCGGGCTGCGCGCCTGGTTCGAGAGGAGGATCGGCGGCGCTATGTGTTCGCCCACGGCGGCCTCAGAGCTGTATTGAGCCGCTATCTCGGCATCAGTCCTGGGATAATTGCGATGCATCGGAGTGAGGGAGGTAAGCCTTCCCTGACGAAAGAGAGAGAAGGAGATTCAGCGATCACGTTCAATATGTCTCATGCGTATGGCCGTGCGCTCATCGCGGTCTCAACGGGGCAGGAGGTCGGAGTCGATTTGGAACGAATTCGTTCGGATGTAGAGGCTGCGAAACTTTCTGAGCGTTTCTTTGCTCCCTTCGAACATGCCGCGATCATACAGTTGCGTCAGAAGCAGCGCATAGCGAGATTCTTCCGTTATTGGGTTGCGAAAGAGGCGGTGCTCAAGGCGCAAGGTATTGGACTCCTGGGGTTGAGTCAGTGCGAGATCCTCTTGGGGGCGGACGGACTCAGTGCAGAGGTCCTTGCCCCTGCGGGCTCACCGCTCCAAAACAATTGGAGGGTGCGCCTCCTCTCTTGTGATGAAGGATGGGAAGCGGCGGTGGCCGCTCAGGGGGGGGACTGGAAGATCGTTGTTTAGTTTGTCTGGTCCGTCTTGTTTATTTGGTTAATCAGACTAACCAGATAGACCAGAGAAACCGCCACAGTTTTCACACCCTGCGGCCGGCCTCGCGGAGCTCCTTGAAGAACTTCTGAATAAGGGCTTGACTTTCTTGTTCGAGAACCCCGCCGGTTACTTGGACTCTGTGGTTCAACTTCGGCTCTGTTGGCAGGTCAAACAGTGATCCACAGGCGCCGCCTTTCGGATCCCACGCCCCAAAAATGACTCGGGGAATTCTTGCTAAGATGATGGCGCCGATACACATCGCGCAAGGCTCGACGGTCACGTAGAGGGTCGTGTCGGTCAATCGCCAGGTGCCCAGTGCGATCGCTGCGGCGCGGATCGCAATGACCTCTGCATGGGCCGTGGGGTCCTGCCAGAGTTCGCGATAATTGTGTGTCTGCGCCAGAACTCGGCTGCCCTGAACGATCAAGGCAGCGATCGGTACTTCGCCGAGGACCGGCGCCCGGGCTGCTTCTTCCAAGGCCATCCGCATAAATGTGAGAACTTGAGTATGATCGTCTCCAGGCACGGGTGTCTCCTTAGAAAATCGCTGTTTCGTTTGTCTGGTCTATCTGGTTTATTCGACTAGTCCGGTTCAACCAAAAAAACGAAACACACTAAACAAACGAGATGAACCAGACAGACTAGGTTAGGATCGGCTCAAGAGATAGATCGGTCCGGTCGGTTGTGGACGGCCGCCTAATGGCTCAAGGCTGACGGCAAAAGTCTTCGCATCCGCGAAGCTCGGCACCTTTTTGGCTAGTAGATGAGCGGTCTCTCCTGCGCCCATGCGAAAGATTCCGATGCTCACAGGTTTGTCATGAATGGCCCAGAGCTGATAGGTCGTGCCGGTAGGACTTTCCGGCAGGTTCATGGAATAGAGCCAGACGTTTTGGGCTCGAGCGTCGTACAGGAGGAACCCCGCGGCCCGTTTTGCCATGTCCGATCCGGTAAGAGTCACGGCTTTAACATTGGGAATTCGAAGGAGTGTGGCCAATTCGTCTTGCGGAGTATTGCCGGTGCGAGCGCCGCCTTGCTGGCTTAATTGAACACGCATCTCCTCCAGTTCAGCTTCACGCTGGGCCAGCTGCTCCTTGGCCTCCGTGGCTTCGTTCGTTCGTTGCTGTACGTCGTTGCGTAATTCAGCGAGGGCCTTGGCTTGGTCGCCGACCTCACGTTGCACATCGGCAAGCTTCGTCGACTTTTCCTGAAGCGATGCTTCGAGCTGCTGAATCTTCGATGTGTCGGTGGATCGTTGTGTCGATATGTTCCATGCAACATATCCACCGACCGCCACGATCAGGAGCGTGGCCAAGCCTAGGGCCCAGGGTAGTGACGACGATCGGGCAGGGGCGACGGGAGGAAAGAGTTGGTTTATCCATTCGCCGGGTTCCAGACTTTGCCGAGCCTGTTCGTTTGGTGCTGCTTCAGCTTGAATCGGCGCGGGGGTTCGCTCAGCCATGATCGTGGCTTTGAGGGAGCGTGGAGGCGGGATCGGGCTGAGGCTGAGCGGGAGGAGCGCAGCAATAGACTGATAGTCCTTCAGCACGCTGTGACAGGAGGCGCAGCCGGAGAGTAAGTGGGCTTCCAGCGCCTGTCGTTCGATCTTGTCTAGCGCGCCTGCAGCATACAAAGGAACCGATTCTTCGAGTTCTTCATGTGTCATTGGATATCACCATGGTTCCCCCACTGTTGGAGACCATCTCGGAGTTTTGACATTCCCAGTTTAATTCGTGTCTTGACGGTTCCCAGCGGCTGGTTCAGCCGCTGGGAGATCTCGCTATGGGAGAGGCCTTCGTAGTATGCGAGTTCGATCGCTTGTTGCTGCGCCTGTGGTAACCCAGCCACAGCTGCTCCGATCGCAAGACGCAGTTCCTGATCAGACTGCGTCTCAAACGGGCTTGGACTGGGGTCGGCCACCTGCATAGCGGTTCCTGCTTCCAGCGAGTTTGTAGCCCGATAGCCTCGTGCAGCCCTGGCCCGTAGCCGGTCGATGGCCCGACTCTTGGTGAGGGTGACCAACCATGCGACTGGGGTTCCACGCCCGACGTCATAGCGGGAGACCTTCCGCCAGACTTCCAAATAGACATCTTGCAAGAGTTCCGCAGCGTCCTCGTGATTCCCCAAGATTCTGACTGCCAACGTGAATAAGAGGGTACTCGAATGGTCATAGAGCTGGCTAAACGCCTGTTGATCGCCTTTGACCACGCGGGCCAACAAGGTTGGGTCGATCATCGAGGTGGTGTGTTGAGAGGGTTTGTCCATAACGCGAGCGAGGTGAGAGAGAAAAACAGAATCGACCTCATGCCCGCCACGACTATACCACTCTACGGAAGTAAGGGGCAAAAGGATGTGTGTTTCAGGTTATGAGCTAGGCACAGATTTTAGCCACATCAGAATTGGCGAGGGATGGTGGAGTCTTGATGGGAGATGAAGTGCTCAATGCTTCACTCCGAGATAATTCGATGCGTACAACAACATTGCCCGAGCAATTAATTCCCGATCACCGGCTGGGAGCGATTGGCGGAGCGGGAGCGACTCTGTTGCCTAGTCGCACTGGCCGATCGCCGCGTCTAGCTGGACTCAGTCGCGCTTCGGTTTCTGTCTGATAGAAACAGGGAGGCGTCCAGCCATGTATGGAAACACTTGGAGTATGAATAAGGAAATTTTCGGATGTGAAGTGACACAATGGATCAGGGATGCGTATTACGATCAGAGCGGGAATGGGCATGCTGTGTCCAGCTTGCAGTATCGCGTGATCGCATTAGCTGCCTCTGCTGCCCCGGTTGGCGGTGGTGGCAAGGAAGGCAAGGGCATGTCCAATGCTCGTTGCAAGGCTCCTTCCCAGCGGCCTTGCACGAAGTCATCCATCGACAATTCGATGCCGCGGCCGCAGTGGTGCAAATAGTCCACCAGCGGTGGTTCATCGGCAAAATTGTATCGGCGGACGTACACGACTGGCTGTTGAAGAGCCACTGCCTCAACGATGGTGCCATAACCGGGCTTGGTCATGATGATATCGACAGAGGCGAGCAGGGTCTTAAAGGAGAGGGGAAGCGTCTCAATGGAATGAATTCTGGAATAGCCCGGTGGGACTGGGCCGTCGATGAGGAAGCGATAGCGATGGAGCTGTTCCATCTGTTCAAGTGGGAGGGATGTTAGAGGAATGCCGCCGAATCCTACCAGGACGGTTCGTTCCTTGGCCGTCAGGGCTAGAGCTGAGGCAAGTCGGTTTCGTTCAGGGGAGGCGGCGCTGGCTATCGGACCAATATCGATCATATTGGAGAAGGCATCGATGTTGGGCGCAGGGGTAATGCGCAGGGCCATGTCGGCTTTTGCATAGGATTCACGGATGCGCTGAATCAACAGCTGCTGTGAATGGTCTGTGGAGTCGCAATAGTCCTTGAGCACGAGGTCCCAGGTAAAGCTTGCCAAGGCGACGGTTGGTATCTGTGCACGGGAACCGGCCTCGATGGCGAGGTAGGGGGTGTCGGCGATAACCAGTGCTGGGGATGCTGCCTGCATTGCGGCGACTTCGGTGGATAGGCGTATTTCCCAGGTGTCGTGGAAATGCCGGTGAACTGCCCACGTCGCATCGATGTCGATCTTGAGGGGGCCGTCTTGTACACAGCCGACGTCCTGTTGTGCGGGGCTGAGTGTCCACTGGATGGTCAGCCGATTGCGAAAAAATGAGGCCGGGACTGTGGTTCGAAGGATGGCGGTCACTCCGGGCACGAGGGAGCCCAACGCATTAAGGACAGGCGTCACTTGCGCCGCGTGACCGTAGCCATGTCCGGAGATGGCACACCAAATTATCGGCATAGCAGGGTGCTGAAAAAGCTCCTCAACGTCGTTCTCGGCTCATCGAAATCCTCAACGTACCCACTCGGGAAACGAGCTGTCTTGGCAGATCGG
>JBDSDL010000214.1:0-12145 GCA_039920585.1 Nitrospiraceae bacterium
CGTGGGCCAGGCCCAAGCTCAAGGTCTCACGTTCTTCGGCACTCATGTGTCTGTAGGATCTCGTTCGCATGGCAACACCGTAGCCCATCCGGGCGTGAAGTGTTGCACTTGGAGTTAGAACTCAAGCGTTGATATTGCACGATTCAGCGGTTCTGCATCTCCAGGCCAACCAGGCTATCTCCCGCCCATCTCTGGCTGAGGCATGTCAGATTGTGGCCTCCCATACTGGCCTCCCGGCGTCGCCCATGGCAATCCCCGCTCTCCCCAGAGCAAGGGGCTGAGAATGCTCTTCAGCACAGCGGTTCCATAGTTTTCCGTCCAGCCAATTCCGGTCAAGCTGAGCATAAAGTTGTACTGGGCGCGATCGGGAAACTGCAGATAAAAAAGTCCGAGTGACCAACACTTGCAGGGATTCTGATAGAGGGCGACGACATCGTACTCTGAGCTCTTGCCGGTCTTCACATCGTAGTAACCCTTCGCGCCGACCGTCCACCCCCACGGTGTGCGAAACGCTCCTCCCGCTGTGAGAAATTGAATCTCAGGAGTCGGGGCATACACCTCATTGAACGACATCGGATTCCACACGTCTCCGCGACGGACACGATTACCATCGTTCGTAAAACGCTGCCCTACTTGGAGATACCAGTAGTTGGACTGCTGAACCCTGAAATCGGTGTTGAATTGACTCACCGACGATCGGTAGGGATCGAAAAACGCATCGATGGTCAGGTACTGGTTCATGGCAGGCTGCTGACCAAGAACAGTCCCGACGCCTTGTCCAAGCGCAGCATCTGCTAACTGAGCCGGCGTAAACTGCGGTGTCGTATTACCGATCACAACCCGCATCCACAGATCAGACAGCTTCCTCCCCTCAATGGTCGTGGTCGCCGGCTGTAACGGCTGTGTCGCGGTTCCGAACAGGGGAGTCGCTCCGGGTGCAAAATTGCGGGCCTGCGTCTGCACCGCGCCGACGTGATAGCTCTGCGCCATCGTGAAATCCAGCCAATTGAAACTGCTGCTGCCCCCTTGCTCCAACAGCCGACTGCGGATCGCGTAGGTCAGCAAGTTTTTCTTCGGCAGATCGTCTACCTGATCGATCTGAGTCAATTGTGATTGATTTGTCGGCGGGACATATTCGTACATCACGCTGGGCTCAACGGTATGCAGCAAGGTATTGCCATCGCTCGTTCCGAACCGGCGGCTCAGCTTCGACCTCGCATCAAGTCCAGCCCAAAAGGTCTCGCGATGCTGGTTTTCAGAATTTTGTACCCCCCGCGCGTAGTAGGTCTCGCGCACTTTCACTTGGGGTGTCAGACCCACGATGTGGCCAAAATCTAGAACGCCCGTCGACAATCCCGGCAGAATATCGATTCGATTCTGGGAAAATCCCTGCTCACGATAAAAGTTTACGAAATTCATCTCCGTGCCCAGCAAGACTGGCGAATTGAACATGGGAAGATTCGGCAGGCTGTAGCCGACTTCCGGCAAGCGCTGAAACGTATCCGGCCCTCCCGATTGTAACGGCTGCAGATATTGACCCAATAAGTATGTGTGTCCGTAAGCCAGCCGTTGAGTCACCAACAAATTCGATTCGCCGCTGCGAAGAGCCCGCTGGGCTCCCGAGTTGCTCAACTGCTGTAGATAACTCCGGTCGGTCACCAAGTTGGCTTGGACACGAAACAACAAGTCCGGCGTAAATTGCTGTGTGTGCATCCCTCTGATCAGACCCCGAGTCTGCTCCGCATCTTGTCCCGTCTGGCTCACGCCGGACAGACTTGGCGCCTCTGTCTGCTGCAAGGCACTGACGAGCCACTGCCCACGCGATTTCTGGTCCAACACATACCGATACTTAAAATCGCTGCCATACCCGAGTTTCGAGTAGTATTGTGGGGAGATCGTCAGGTCCTGGCTAGGATTGATGGCCCAAAAGAAGCTTTCTTGGAGGTGTGTGCCAAATCGATTGTCGTACCCGACAGTCGGAATAAGGAATCCGGTAGTTCGCTTGGAGAGCGGAAACGTCATCGTGGGAAGAGGAATCACCGGAACATCGTTCACGCAGAACCATCCACCCGTAAACGCCGCATTGTCACCGACATTCAAGTCAAGATCCTTGAACTTAAACCGCCAGGCCGGTGTCTCACCTGCCTGCGCATCGCAGTTCGTAAACCGGCCCTCTTTCACCCGATAATGCTCCTCTGAAAACCGTTGAATGAGACGCCCCTCCACCGAGGTATTCGTGGGTTTGAGATGCACCCGTCCGTGCGTGATCACTCCAGCCTCGGTATTCACATTGAGTTCCAACCGTTCGGTCACCAGATCGGCCTTGGGATCGGTGAGCCGAACGTGGCCCGTGGCAATCAATATGCCGGGTAACGTCTGAATGGTCATGTGATCGGCCGTCAGACGGATAGCGCCCTGGTTGACCACCACCGAACCATCCGCCTCGTAGACTTCTGATTCCTGTAAATACTCGATTCGTTCTGCCGTAATATCGAGCGGGGGACCCTCGGAGGATGTCGTCGTCGCTCCAGCACTCCCTGCCTGTGGAAGCAGTATTCCCAGCATCAACCAACCGACCAGGCCTATCCACAGCCGCGTCGCGATCCCTCCCATGTCAGCCCCGAAGCGGTGAAAGCCCACAGCCACGGAGCCATGCCTTGCACTCCCCCACGAGCATGAGCGATCCCGTCACACAGATCAGACCGTCCGGCGTCGCCAACTGTCTCGCCAGCGCCATTGCATCGCTGAGCAACGGCACGACATGCGGGTGAGATAGCAGACCTTCGAGCGAAGCTTGGAGTTCCTGCGCGGTGGCAGAGCGTGGAAGATCCGCCTGTGTCAACACCACCTCATCGACTAGGCCTCTCAGCGGTTCGACAAAGCCTCGATGATCCTTGTCGCGCATCATCCCAAGGACCAGGACCACAGGACGGGACGGGTGAGATCGATTGGAGCGCGTGAGATAGTCTGCTACGGCCATTGCGGCAGCAGGGTTATGCGCGCCATCCACTAGAATCGTCGGGCGGCGATCGACCACTTCCAATCGACCAGCCCAGTTGACCTCACGCAATGCCGCGCTCACCGCCTCAGTCCTGACAGTAATCCCTTGAGGGGCCGCCGCTCCCAACAGCGCCAGCGCACAGGCGGCATTATCCAATTGATGGCGGCCCTCCAGAGCACAAGTCAGTCCGTCATAGTGCAAGCCCAGCCCGCGGTAGGAAAACTGCTGAGGCGTGTCTCCCTCTGTGCAGAAATCCTCATTTATCCGAAACATGGGGGCCTGTCGTTCCTTGGCTACCTGTTCGATCGTCCGCCATGCGTCATCTTCGAGCCGTCCCAACACCACCGGCACCCCCGGCTTGATAATCCCGGCCTTCTCGAAGGCGATCGCTGAACATGTGTTCCCCAGATACTCCTGATGATCGAGGGCAATCGTCGTAATCGCACAGGCCATGGGCGTCACCACATTGGTCGCATCGAATCTTCCGCCCAGCCCAACCTCCAACACGGCCACGTCCACCCCTAAGTCGGCAAAGTGCTGAAAGGCCATCGCCGTCGTATATTCGAAGAAAGTCGGTGACAGGTCCGGTTGGCAGAGAGCCTGAAGTTGTTCGGTCAACTGTGCAACCTGCGATTCACCGATCATCTCGCCGTTCACTCGTATCCGCTCTCGAAATTCCACGAGATGAGGAGAGGTATAGAGCCCCACTCGATACCCAGCCGCCTGCAACATCGTGGCAACCATGGCCGCAGTGGAGCCTTTTCCATTTGTGCCGGCGATGTGCAGTGCACGATACCGGGTCTGCGGCATGCCGAGGCGCACCATCAACGCTGTCATCGTCGTAAGGCCCAGTTTGATGCCATGCTTTTGCAGACAATACAAATAGGCCACGGCAGAGGAATAGGTCATGGCGTAACCAGGCAGGAAGGAGGCTAGCAAGGATTCTTCATGAAAGGTCCGGACTCAAAAATGCGCGACGAGAGTGCTTAAGGTTTCTTTCAGCTGTTTGCGCTCCACAATCATATCGATCATGCCATGCTCCAACAGAAATTCCGCTCGCTGAAACTGATCCGGCAGCTGCTGTTTGATGGTCTGCTCGATCACGCGGGGACCGGCAAAGCCGATCAGCGCTTTCGGTTCGGCCAGAATCACATCGCCCAACATGGCGACGCTGGCAGTGACGCCCCCGAACGTGGGGTCGGCCAACAGACAAATAAACGGGAGCTTGGCCTCGCCCAGCTTGGCGACAGCAGCAGACGTCTTCGCCATCTGCATCAGGGAGAGAATCCCCTCTTGCATCCTGGCTCCTCCGGAGGTCGTGACCAAAATAACCGGCAACCTGGCCTCCAATGCGCGATCGATCGCCCGACAGATCTTTTCCCCAACGACCGACCCCATGCTGCCACCCATAAAACTGAAGTCGAATACGCAGAGCACCACACGCCGGCCGTTCATCATCCCTTCACCGATCACCATGGCATCTTTGCGGCCAGTCTTGCCCTGATGGGCCTTCACACGATCCTTGTACGACTTCGTATCCTGAAAATTCAGCGGGTCCTGGGGACCGATCTCCGCATCCCACTCTTTGAACGTCCCGAGGTCGACCAAGAGCCCAATGCGCTCCATGACAGAAATCGGGAAATGATAGTCACACTTTGGGCAGACCTTATTATTTCGCTCGACTTCTTTGCGATAAACGATTTCCCGACAGTGGTTGCACTTGAGCCACATCCCCTCAGAAATCTTGGACCGCTTTGGAGGTTCAGGCTCAGCCGTTTTCTGTTTTTTAAACCAGGCCATAACGCGCTCCTCTTAGTCGCGAGCGGGATTCGCGAGACTTGCGAGAAAAGAGGGACGGGTCGGAAGTGTCATCTTTACAAGTCGCGCTTTTCCCGCCAGTCTCGCCCATCTTGCTCACAATTCACGGACGAAGAGGATGGCAGAATACCATAGCCGCCCTGATCACGCACGTAGATTTACCCTCGATGCCGGCGACGGTGGAATGTCAGAAAAGCTGGCCTCCGAAGGCGATCTGAAACATCATCGTCAGTCCGACGGCAACACTCCCAAGACTCGCCAGCCCCTGGACCGCGAGAAAGACAGGCCGCCCGAGGTTCAGCGACCACAAGACCGGAAGGCTCACGACCATCCCGACCAGCATCATCCCCAGGATCGAGCCAAACCCGAATACGGCGATATACAGCAACCCCTCCGGCACCGATCGCGCAGATGACAACACGATGAACAACAGTGCCGCCGACCCGGCTAGACCATGGGCCATGCCGATACAGAACGGTCGAATAGAATCGCGCCACCAGTGTATATGCCCATGATCCTCGGCCTGTGCATGACTATGCAGATGCACGTGCCGTTCGCCATCATGGTCGTGCGTATGCACATGCCAGCGTTCTCGGACCAACCGCACCGCGAGTATCCCGCCGAGAAATACGAGCATGACGCCGACACCGAACTCAGCCGCCAACGCGAAGGGCTCAGGAATCGATATACGAAGCACCAACACCGATGCTCCGGCCAACAGCAACACGACGGTATGCCCAAGCCCCCAGCTGAATCCAATCATGCCGGAGGCGCGGAGCGAAGGCCGTTGCGCCAGCACCGTAGATACGGCAGCTAAATGGTCCGTGTCCAAGGCATGGCGAAGCCCCAGCACTAACCCAAGTCCTAAAATGGTCAGGAATTCAGTATCCAGCATGAGCGATCAACAGGGGCCGGCCTTGTGGCACAGATGTCAACGGCACGATGGGACGTCAACCGCCTCGCGCATGCATTTCGAGATGGGGGTCTTCGCGAAGCTTCTCAATACCGATGAGCCTCCCGACTCGCAACCCATCCCGTTCAAGCGCCTTGCGCTCTTCTGCGCCCCGGTCGCGGCGGCCTTCCCATCCGGCGCGAATCAAGGACCGCATCTCGTCAGCCGAAGCGCCGGCGCGAAGGGACTTGCGCAGATCCGTTCCCGCCGTCGCATACAGACAGCGATACCACATGCCGTCAGCTGTGACCCGGCTGCGATCGCACGTCGCACAGAACGGCGTGGTTGTCGAAGGAATAATCCCAAAGGTCGTCCCATCAGACAGCAGAAATCGCTGTGCCGGCGCAGCGCCCCGCTCAGGCATCGGCTCAATCTTCCCATAGTGCTGGCTCAGCAGGGTAAGCATTGCGGCTCGGGAGAACACTTTTTCTTGAGACCACTCGTTCGCCCCACCGACGTCCATATATTCGATAAACCGAACCTCCGCCTGCACCTGCTTGCCGAACTCGATCAGATCGACCAGCTCATCGTCATTGAACCCTCGAATCACCACCGTATCGAGTTTCAAGCCGGTGAATCCAGCTTGAGCCACCGACTCAATCCCTTCCAACACGCGCGCATACTCATCACGGCGGGTCAGTTGAAGAAATCGTTCCGATCTCAGCGTATCGAGACTAACCGTAATGCGGTGCAGCCCTGCTTCATACAACTCCTCTGCTTGGTCCGCCAGAAGAACGCCGTTCGTCGTCAGCGCGATATCCTTTACCAGTTGATTTTGGCGCAACAGGCGAATCAACCCAGACAAACCACGTCGAAGCAATGGTTCTCCACCGGTCAACCGCACACGATCTACGCCGAGGTCGGTGAAATAGCCGGTCAGCGTCGCCATTTCCTCAAGGGTCAGCACATCCTCGCGCGGCAACCAGACGTAATCCTGCTCCGGCATACAGTACGAGCAGCGGAGATTGCATCGATCCGTCACGGACAAACGCAGACTGCGCAACGGCCGTCCGAAGGCATCGGTAACGGGAAGAAGAGCAGTCTTTATTGGAAATTGGTCAGCCAAGATTTTCTCGATTTCTTCTGAACGTTTTAGGCTTCACTTTTTACGTCTCACGCTTCTTACGGATGTTCCTCCACCCAGACTTCGCCTTCCGGCGTGTGTTCGAGTTTCCAAATCGGCGTGATCCGTTTCAATTCATCGATTGCCCACTGGCAGGCGCGGAACGCCTCGGCCCGATGCTCAGCCCCCACGACAATCAACACGATGTTATCGCCGATACCGATTTCGCCATAGCGGTGTAGGATCGCCACCTCAATGATGTCGAAATCTTTCAACGCCCGCTCGCGGATCTCGCGTAGCTTCGTCTGGGCCATCCCTTCGTAGTGCTCGAAGGTAATACTATCTACCTCCCGGCCCCTAGACCGATCGCGCGCCGTCCCGAGAAAAATCGAAATGCCGCCAATGCGCTTCGACTTGCCTCGCACCCGATTGATCTCCGCATCGACGGAAAAATCTTCCCGTTGCACACGGACAAGCATCTCATCACCTGGCTGATCAGATGGACCGCCACCAGCAAACGGCGGTAACAAGGCAATTTCGTCGCTATCGCTGATTGATGTCTCTTCGTGGGCAATCTCCTGATTGACCGACACGAGGACCTTTTTTTTCTGAATCAGTTCTCTGATAGCAGGGTATCCAGATTCTAACCCACTGATGAGGTCTTTCACCCGGCTACCATTGGCGAGATCCAGGGATAAAGTTCCCTGATTCCCTGCCATCATTTTTGTCATCCCAAAGAGGCGAATTGTGACCACGCACTACCCTCATTAGATACTTGAGGTCTACTATATTAATACTTTGTAAATACGCCTGACTTTCCACCAGACTTCGCGAGCAAACGGACGTCGCTGAAACTCATCCCGCGATCGATCGCTTTGCACATATCGTAGATCGTCAAGGCCGCGACGGAAGCCGCAGTCATTGCTTCCATCTCCACCCCGGTCGGCCCGGTGGTCTTAGCCGTCGCCAATATCGTGATTGAACAACGGCCTTCATGATCCGGCTGAGATTCTTCTTTGAATGAGATATCGACGCTGGTGAGGAGAATCGGATGGCACATGGGAATAAGGTCAGGAGTCTTCTTCGCCCCCATCACGCCAGCCACCTGCGCGACAGACAAGACATCACCTTTGGCGATCTTGCCCTGTTGAATCTTTTCAAGGGTTTCGGGCTGAAGAAAAACTGTAGCCTGAGCGGTCGCAGCCCGTTCGGTCGAGTCCTTGGCGCTGACATCGACCATCCGCGCCCGTCCCGACTCGTTGAAGTGCGTGAACTCAGCCATTTTCCACGTTTAATCAGCCGGTTGAAGGAAGAAATGTGAGGGGATTATAGGAGCAGGGGGAAAGGGCAGTCAAGGGCGAGGCAGGGTGGCCTGGATTGTCCTTCTCGCTCGCAGAGTGCGCACGATCAGAATGTGCTCCCTCGATGCGCGCGGTGAAGGACCAACCCAGGCCACCCTGCTGAGAAACGGAGGTGCACGGAGGGAAAGATGGGAAGAGAGAGCAGCCAGGCCGTCCTTACGTGCTCGCAGAACGCGCACGGCAAAACAGTGCTCGTTCGATGCGCGCAGTGAAGGCCAACCTGGCTACTTCCTCATGGAACGAGCGGTTGGCCGAGATAAACGACGGGCAGATAGCTGTAGGCTGCAGGATTCGAAGCCTTTCCCAGTCATGAATCATGCGGGCTAGTTGGACAGCTTGCAGACCGAAGCGTATGATGACTCGTCATATGATTCAGTGGTCACGCTGCATGATACTGACAGGGAGAACCGGGCCATGGCTTCGGTATTTTCCTCCGGTGCGTCTTCTTTCCACTACTCCAGCGATCCTCACGACCAGCTGACTCAGTCGTCTCGTCCACGTTACTGCTTCCACACCCCTCGCCACATTCTCAACTCCAGCGTGACGGTCGAACTGATCTACCTGCTCATCGGCACGACTGTGCAGTCTTGTATCCGCCATTCATCTCACCCCTTCATGGAAGCGCGGCAAATGACGCCGATCGCTCCACGAGGAAACCAAGGAGGTTTCTATGACATCTTCCAGCAAGTTGCGACAGAGAGTTCTCATGCTGGTGATCGGGTTGGGCATCACAGGCTTTGTCGGGCCGAGTCGCGCGGCGACGGAAGGGACAGCTTTTAATCTGCCTGTAGAAACAGTGGCAGACTATCTGTACGCCCTGATTGAGGCGGATCGCGAGGTATACACCAAGCACGTCGTTGAACGGATGCAGACCAAAGGAGTGGTCGTGGCCTCGGAGAACTGGGAGGAGAAAAATACCCTGCCTCTCCCTGCTCAATTCCTGATGGAGTCTGGCCGCGTCGTGGCAAGAAAAGGGCTCGGCGTACAGTATCGATTGATCAGCCTCTGGCCGATCAACAAGCGAAACGGCGCCTCAAGCGAGTTCGAGAAGATCGGCCTGGGGACGATCCTTACTCATCCGACCAAGCCCTATACCGCTTATGTGAAAGAGGGGGGGGCCCGTTACGTCCAAGCCGTCTATCCGGATCTTGCCGTGGCCCAGGCGTGCATCGGCTGCCATAACTCCCATCCGGACAGCCCTAAACGGGACTTCAAGATCAATGATGTGATGGGAGGGCTGGTGATCAGTATTCCGGTGAAATAGATCTGCGAGCGACTGGCGAGGCTGACGGCTGAAGGTTAGGCTGAAGACTGAAATGTTCGGATTCCGACCTTCAGTCTTCCCAGCTTCAGCCTAATCCGTAGTCTACTATGGGCTACGGATTCTTCACGCACCGGAACCCGGGGAAATACAAGCTCCGGAACGACGGCGGATCCCAGTACCGATCCGCAGAACGCAGGGACCGCACACTGGTGTTCCAGGCGCCGCCACGGATCACTTTGAACCCGCCCGTTGGGAGTCCTTCCGGGTTCTGCGGCGGGCTGTTCTTATAATAGTCAGTGTCATACCAGTCGCTGACCCATTCCCAGGCATTGCCGGCCATGTCATATACACCATAGGGACTCTTGCCCGCCTCAAACGAACCCACCGGCGCCAATGCCTCATAGTTGTGCGACCCTGTTTTCCCATAATTCGCGTGAAGCGGCGTCGGGGGATCGTTGCCCCATGGATAGAGTCGGCCATCTGTCCCCCGCGCCGCTTTTTCCCACTCCGCCTCAGTCGGCAGACGTTTGCCGGCCCATTTGCAGAAGGCGGCTGCATCCGCCCAATCCACATTGGAGACCGGCCTCTTCTGGTATGCCGATTGATTCATCGTATTCCAGTCCAACGGTGCGCGGGACTCTCCTGACCGCAGAAATTCCGCATATTGCCCCACGGTCACTTCGTACACATCCATGGAAAAGGCATTCACCTGGACCTTGTGCGCCGGTCGTTCATCTACATCGCCGTCCTGACTTCCCATTGTAAACTCTCCCGCCGGTATCGATACCATTGACCCTTCTGGCGGACGGGGCAATGCAGGCTTCTCCTGACTTTGCTTCTGTGCCGTCACTACCTCCTTGGTGCCCTTACCCTCTGGCGCTGCGGCCATTGCCAGGTACGCAGCGGAGACGATCAACGCGACTAGTATGAGCATCCTCATCATGAACGGCCTCCGCAATTTACCGAAACGAACCATAACAGCCTGTCTCACATCACCCAATGGGCGGGAACTATAAAGCCTCTCGCCTCAGAAAAACAACTGTACGGGATCACGAAACCGTCTGGGTTAGCCGGCATTATTCATGAGCGGTTCTGCGGGAGTCGCAACGTTCAGGCGAGAGGCACAGGGCCAGAGGCAAGGGGTAAAGACCTCTGGCCGGAAGCACGGCTCTTTCCTCTAGCCCCGCACCCATCGCCTGGCCTGTTGGCGCGATTTCTCGGCGAACCGTTATGAATAAAACGGACTAGGGAGTCTTCGCGCATCGAAACCCGTTGAGGCCTTGGTCCGTCGGCGAAATGAGGCTCCGATTCGAAGAGCGCATGGCCCGAGGATTGCTGTTCCAGGCACCGCCACGGATCGCTTTGGTCCCGCCCGATGACGGTCCTGTCGGGTTCAGCGATGGGCTGCTTTTATAGTAGTTATAGTCATACCAATCGCTCACCCATTCCCAGACATTCCCCGCCATGTCATAGATGCCATAGGGACTCTTGCCCGTCTCAAACGAACCCACCGGCGCCAACACCCCGTGATTGTTCCACTCTGATTTCCCAAAGTTCGCGTGAAGCGGCGTCGGAGCATCGTTGCCCCACGGATAGAGGCGGCCATCTGTACCCCGCGCCGCCTTCTCCCACTCCGCCTCAGTCGGCAGGCGCTTGCCGGCCCATTTGCAGTACGAGGACGCATCCGTCGAATCCACATTGGCAATGGGACGCTTCTGATGCGCCGGTTGGTTCATCGTCTTCCAATCCGAAGGCTGATCGATCCCTTTCGCCTGGAGAAACGCCGCATACTGTCCCACCGTCACTTCATACACATCCATGGAAAACGCATCCACATGGACCTTATGCTCCGGTTGTTCGTCTGAATCCCCCGCCGCACTTCCCATCATGAACTCTCCCGCCGGCACCACCACCATCGCCCCCTCTGGCAGCTTGGCCGCCACAGGTTTCTCCTGACTCGGTTTCTGGCCTGTAGCCAATTCCTTCGCAGCCTTCTCAATGGGTGGAGCGGCCATCGCCGGATACGCAGCGAGTCCAAGCAACGCGACCGATACAAGCATCCTTCTCATGAACCGCCTCCGCTTTTTGTTGAAGGAAATCTCAACACCCTGCCCTCACATGACCTAATGGGCGAGAACTATAAAGCTTCACGCCTCAAAAAAACAACCGCACAGGCTCACAGGTAGCTCCATTAGAGCAGGATGCTGGGAAAATTCCTCAGCATGTGAAGATCGTTATGTGTGAGACATGAAATGACTATCCAACTTACAGAGCGATTGCAGTCACGATCTTCATGTAGGAAGAAAAGTGGTCATCGTGAGGTAGCCCTGGAATTCCAGCACCCTGAATGCGGCCAGAAGCCCAAAGAGGTTGACGATCGTACATTCAGCTCTATGCTGATTTACTGAATAAATCTGAATCTCACCTTCACCAAGGAGCATCCCCATGGCGCTTGTCAAAGTATGGGGAAGAGGTCAACTCACTATCCCAGCGGCTATCAGGAAGGAACTGCATCTGAAGGAGGAGGCCGCACTGACGCTTGTGAAGGTTGGTAATGTGATCCTCATGACTCCGAAACCCCTGGAGGTAGATTCAGTTGCCAAGAAGGCACGAAGGGAAATGAAAAAAACTGGGCTTACTGTCGAAGACATTCTCGCGGATCTAGACCATAAGACAAGACATCTGG
>JBDSDL010000215.1:0-6477 GCA_039920585.1 Nitrospiraceae bacterium
GGCGATCCAGAGCAAAATGGCCAGGAAGTGGGTGAACTGGTGGAAGAACCCACGAATCAATGAATAGTGATTCGCTTCCTCCAGAACATTGGAGCCATACCGGCTGAGCCGCTGCCGTGCTTCTTCGGGCGACAAGCCACCTTCCCTGGTTTCCAGGCGTGTGAAGATTTCAGCAACCGTGAGTTGGTGGAGCGGTAACTTGTCGAGGTCAGGCACGCCGGCCTCGCACGATCAGGACGGAGCAAGGGGCGTGTCTCAGGAGACTTTCTGAGACGCTGCCGAGATAGAGCCGCTCGCTCTTAGCCAAGTCGCGAGACCCGATCACCAGGAGGTCGGCATGATCCGCCTCCACCTGTTTGACGATGGTGTCGATGACGTGGTCCATCTGCACGTCTGTGACGACGGCGTAGCCTTCTTTCAGGAATTCATCCCGCAATGCCGTGACCAGTTGCGTGGCTCGTTCGAGGGCTGGCCGTTCCAACTCTGCGACTTGGGCTTTGGACAAGTACCGAACGGCCAAGTCAGTCACCGGTCTTTCAGCCGAGGATACGATGGTGGTCGTGGCGGATTCCTGAAGAATGAAGGATCGAAGAAATCGAGCAGCGGTTCGAGAGTGCTTCGAATCATCGACCGCAAGGACCACACGCGTCAGTCGCGGGAGCGGCTGCTTCACAACGAGGATTGAGCAGGGAGCAATCGACGCGATCTGCCGAGAGATGCTTCCCATCAAGAATCCACGAATGTCGCTCAACCCGCGGGACCCGATGAGGATGAGATCGGCCTTCACCCGCGCCGCCTGTTGCACGATCGTCCGGGCGAGTGGGCCATGGACTAAAGTGGTGTGAACCTTGGTGCGGGGGCCGGTCGTGGCCTGGCCGAGGGCGACTCGAGCCGATCGCTCTGCCTCGAGGAGAAGGATTCCACCGGCCTTCTCCATGGCGGCCAGGGCGCGCTTCTCCGCCACGGGATTCCTTTCTTTGCCCGCTCGGAGGGCCGAGGGATCGACTACATGAAGCAGCGTCACAACCTCCGGTTCCCGGCCTGCGAGCGCTTCGAGTGCTTGTAGCCCCCACCGCGAGCATTCAGACCCATCCACAGCACAAAGAATTCGCATGACAGACTCCCTTTCTCAATGATGCCAAAAGCCCACGGGCCATATCGGGTATCAGTTCTGCATTGGATGTGCCTGTGACAAACGATGGCACGTATGTGAAACGCGCTAGAATTCTCATGATTTGTGGAGAGAAAGGGTATGCCAGGGCCATGGCATGCGGCGTTTTGCAGCAGTGTCGAACGGATCACTGTGGTGATTAGCGCCAGTCTGTCTTGTTCATGTGGTCTGTGTGGTTTGTCTCGTGTATTTGGTTGAACCAGACAGACCAGATGAACCAGGTCAACGCTCGCTAGCCAGCTAGATCAATTATGAGGAGGGGGAGAGATGCCGACAAAGAAGAAAACCAAGACGAAGAAGGCCAGAACGCGAACGAAGAAAGATTTTAGTGTGATGATGGTCAAGCAGGTCATGCAGAAACGGGTGCAGGCGGTTCATCTCAAAACAAAAGGTGATGTCGTCGCGTTGCTCATGGTCGAGGGATTCGGGGCCGTGCCGGTGGTAGATGCCAAAGATAAACTTCTGGGCATCGTCAGCGAACATGATTTGCTGGCCGCATTGGATGATGGGCACAAGCTTGGTGCCGTCGTCGCTGGCGATGTCATGACGTGTAACCCCTATTCGATCCACCCGGAAGCAATGCTCCCAACGCTGGTCCATGTGTTCAGAGCCAGCGATTTGATTCGTATCCCGGTGGTGGACGCCAAAGATAAGCTCGTGGGCATTATCGCCAGGAGAGATGTGCTACGTGCCTATCTTGCAGCCGGTTAGCAGGATGCTGAAAATGACCCCCAGCGGCGTTCTCAGCTCGCAAGAGTCCTCAACGTACCCCGAGGGTACGCCTCCGGTTCTTTCTCCGCCTGCGGCCTTGCTGGGATGTCATTTTGAGCAGCCTGCGGGATAGTGAGCTGTTCGACGCGGAGACTGTTCGCGTGCGTCTTGGAAGTGAGCCGGGCAAAGAGCGTGTGATTCCCCTCCCTCATGGCCCGCGGGTTTACATCATCGGCCAGGCGTCAGCACATCAGCCACCCTAAATTACTGTGGTGCCGAAGGCGGGATTATATCAGAGGGGGTTGCTCAAGTCATTGAAGATCTGAGCAATCCCCGCACCAGACGAGGCAATGGTGCGATTGGGGTACTTGGGAATCAGGGGGTGGAGCACGCGCAATTCCTTTGATTCTGTTGCTCTCACTAACACTGGAATAACACCTGTTCTGGATGAGAGGGGGGGGTGGGGTTAAAAATTCATCTCCAGGGATAGGCGTGGGGAGGCTTTCAAAAACTGCGTATATTTTTGGGTGTTTCAAGAACATTACACATTCCTGAAAATTCAACATGTGTCAGCGAGCCCGGAGTGGAGCGCGAGAAAAGTCGTCAAAACAACGGCGTATTGCACATGAGATATGACTTTTTTGGAGAAGCGTCGAAATACGCTTCATCCGATGAGATCGCACGGACGCTCACGCCGGTCAGATTTCTGGCAAATTGCGCTGGAAGCCTATGAACGACGACGAATGTCGCTTCATCACGAACTATCGCCACGTATCCAGAATGCCAGGTACCATAAGAGGGTATTTCATCGAAAACATAAGGACTCAAAGCCTCAGAACCAACTCCTTCTTCGTATTCGCCGTTGTCTATTTTTACTGTTTTGCTATCACGGAAATTTGTGGAGTGGATCGGAAATATTCTCCTCAGGTGAAACCAGGGGTAATCCTGAAAATAATTTGTATCTTCGTTAAGTCCCTTGGCCTCCCGCGGCTTGCGGCCTAAGAGACAGTGGGAGAGTTCGCTTGTGCCGTTGAAAAATGTTACCAGGAGTGAGATCTTCGAGACTCCATTTTGAAGGTAGCTAGCGGTCTCACGGTGCTTTCCAATTCGAACCAGACTGACCATTGCGGTCTCACTTGTCTTTGTCTGAATTCGCAATGAACCTAACGAACGTCTGCTTAGGGAGGGGTCATTTTTTGACGGATTGAGATCACCCTTCACATTGGACTGGATAGTGCCACCTAGCGCCTTCACTCCAACTGCCACAATATAGCCACTGGTTAGCATTGTCTTGAGCAGTCCATCCAAGACTTCTATGTCGCGGCTTGCTTGTGCCACCAGCTGTTTGCCCGAAACAAGGTGCTGAAATAAGTCTAATTCTCGTTGTTGAACACGCGCGAAGGCCTTTTCACCCTTCTGGATTTGATCGAGTGCGGCTTTACGCTCTAGTCCTGGTGGGGTCGTCACTGCACGCTGTTTCCAACGCTCTAGTTCTCGGCTCAACCTCGCATACTCAGCTTGAAGCGTTACATATTCCGCAGTGAAGCTTCGCAGTGAGGCGTATTGTAGGAGGGTTACGAACGAGGTCTGTTCCTGCAGCCCGCTGATTAAGAGTCCTGCCGAGAACTCACTCAGAACACCCAAGACGTTCAATCCCAATCAACCAGCGATGATGCAGGATGATGCAGTATGACTAGCCTGGGTGTGAGTTGTGTTGGGTGGCGTATATTGGGCACCAAGTTGGCACCAAGACTCCGTCAGATTTGTCAGTCCCACGCTGAGCCGATCGGCACAGTCGAGGTCAATAACGATCTCCTTCTTCTCAACCCTCCTCAGCGTCATGTTAGAGCTAGGGGGATCCCCAGTACCAGAAACGGCCCCTTTGCTTATAATTATGATCAGAACGGCTACAGCGCATCGCCGCGTGGCTGTTTCCTGTCTTGCGGGTAGCTGAAAAAGGTAAGAACAGTTGTCGCATCCGAGACGCCACACCGTGTAAGGAGGGAACCATGACGTACGCACCCACCCCGATCATCTCACGCATCCACTGGTGCCGGCTCCAGGAGCAACGCTCGGTCACGCAGGAAGAACGCGCAGGCTGGCGGGCAGAGGAAGCCGGTCTCGTGGATGCCTTGGGCTGCAGAGATCGGATCGCCTTTATGCGAAAAGAACACCGGTCTCAGTTTACGCGCTATCAATGCGGTCTTGCGGATGGGCAAGCCCTCCTCCGCCTGAGCACCTCAACTCCCTGTGGCATGACACCACCTATAGAGGGGCTGGGCCCGGCCTCGCTCACGACCCGGGTGAACAGCCGTCTCTCACAAGCCTCTCGTCCAATGCCTGTGGAGTTTCGACGATGACCTGCCACCGCTGTGCCGGCCTTGTGGTCCATGAGTCCCTGCTCGATCTTCGGGGAAGGGCGTGTCCGGCGGGTACATGCAACATGAAAGAGGGAGCGTATGTCTCTTGAAGGATTGTTTGCTTGGACAACTCGTAGGGTGCCGTCCGCTCTGATGAGGGAGACGTACATCGCACCGAAAATGCTCCCTGTTTGTTGTGTCTGTGGACTCATTCGAGACGAGACCGGCTCTGCCCCTGCTCGTGAGTGCTGGGTCACGCGGCGGGCATATCGAAAGACGTATGGCGTGAACCCGGCAAATGTCCCTCTCACGCACACCTATTGTCTGAAATGTTACACACAGGTCAGGGAAAGAATGGGGGCAGCCTAGGGAGCTGAATGATGTCCATGCCCCATGCGGTACAGTTTTACCAGGACGACGTGGGTCTGATTGAGGCGGTGGCTGCTTTTATCAAGGCCGGCTATGAGGAGAACGCCACGATTATCGTGGTAGCGACGGAGACACATCGTGCGGATCTCCGCATCACCTTTCAGGATTCAGGCATCACCGGGATCGAGGACCGGGTGCGTCACTATGATGCGACTGACCTGTTATCAGCCTTCATGGTCGATGGCTGGCCGAATCACACACGATTCACCGCGACGGTCGGGCGCATCGTGCAACAAGCTGCTCTCGCCGGTCCGGTCCGCATCTTCGGTGAAATGGTGGCGGTGCTGTGGGCGGAAGGCCAGACTCGAGCCGCCATTCGCTTGGAAGAACTGTGGAATGAATTAGCCACCCGCCACGCCTTCTCGCTTCTATGTGCGTATCCGATAGCGGGTTTTCCGGATCAGAAAGCCGACCTTGCCATTCTTCGGGTTTGCCATACTCATTCACATGTATATTTCCCTGAACAGCCCCGTTAGACTCACATCATGGATTGCACCGAACGATCTTCGCAAGGGGTGAGAAACACCAAGTGGTGGGAGTCTATTCTTTTCTTTGAGAAGTAAGGCGGACTAGTTGCCAGCTAACCTCTTGATTCGAATGGCCAATAATGTGAAATGCGGGGTGTGCGGTTATAGGAAGCGCTTCAGCCACCGGGAGGCAGAATGTCCAATCCAGATTTGAAAGTAGCGACTCGCGCGATCAATTTATTATTGGTTGATGATCACCCCAGTAATTTACTTGCACTCGAAGCTGTCTTATCTGATGGTGAATATAATTTGATTCTGGCGCATTCCGGTTTCGAAGCGATTGAGCTCATAAAAAGGCATGAGATTGCGCTTGTTCTTTTGGACATTCATATGCCTGGAATGGATGGATTTGAAACCGCACGACAAATGAAATTAATAGAGGGCTGTCGGGATATTCCCATTATTTTTATTACGGCAGTCTACAACGAAGATCCTTTCATCAAAAAAGGGTATGCAGTGGGTGGAATTGATTATTTCAGCAAACCCTTTGACCCAGAAATTCTACGACTGAAAGTGGGCGTTTATTCGTCGTTTCGCCAAAAGACCTACCTTCTTCAAGAGAGAGAAAAACGCATCAAGGAAACCGAAGAGCTTTTGAAGGCAGGCCGAAAGTTGTCTGATGTACTGGAAACGCTTCCTGTTGGAGTCCTCATCGCGGACACCGAGGGCCGGGTGTGCCAGGCTAATGAACAGGCATTGAAAATCTTGGGACTTACAGGGCTTGAGGAGAAAACATCGTATGGGGAAATTTTGGGATGGTGGGAGCATGATGGCAAGCTGATCAAGGCCTCCCATGGACCCATGGCGCGTTCGCTAGGGAGTGGTGAGCCTTCCCCTATTGAACTCTCGCAGATTACGTGTTCCGATGGAACTTCAAAATCCGTTCTCAGCTCAGCTTCACCTCTGAGAAGTTTTGACGGGGAAATTGTGGGTGTAGTCGTGGTGATTCAAGACGTGACTGAGCACAAACAGATCGAGCATGATATAGAGCAACGTATTCAAAAACTCATTTCTTCAGAGAATCGAACGCAAGCAGACAGCTTAAATTCAAGCACCTCTTAGGTGATTCAAGCTTTATCCCGCGGGTGTACTGGTTTATCACGTTACAAGAAGCCCAGGTCGTGATTGAGGCCTGGCGGCGAGCGTACAATGAGGAGCGGACACACAGCGCAATTGGGGATGTGACCCCGATGGAGTTCATCCAACACTATCAAGACCGGTCCCAGGCGGCACGGGAATCGACTTCGTTGGCCTTGGTGTAACAAAGGGGGGAAGGTCA
>JBDSDL010000216.1:0-3182 GCA_039920585.1 Nitrospiraceae bacterium
CGTTGGCGCTGTTGGCTGCCAGCATCGAAAAGTTTGCGACCGAGATTCGCCATCTGCAACGGACCGAGGTGCTCGAAGCGGAAGAGTATTTTTCGGAAGGGCAGAAAGGGTCCTCGGCGATGCCGCACAAACGGAACCCGATCGCCTCGGAAAATCTCTGTGGGCTGGCGCGTGTCGTGCGGAGCAATAGTCTTGCAGCGATGGAGAACGTCGCGCTATGGCATGAGCGCGACATCAGTCATTCGTCCGTCGAACGCGTGATCATGCCGGATAGCACGATTCTGATCGATTATATGCTGGCGCGGATCACCGACGTCATCAAGCATCTGGTGGTCTACCCCGTCAATATGAAACGCAACCTCGATCTCACCGGAGGGCTGGTCTATTCGCAACGGTTGCTGCTGCGGCTCATCGAGAAGGGGGCGCAGCGGAAGGAGTCGTATGAGGCCGTCCAGCGCAATGCCATGGCCTCCTGGAAAGGGGCTGGGGAACTGCAAGGATTAGTCTGCAAAGATCCCTTCGTATCGAAACATCTCACGGCAGCGGAGATTCGGTCCTGTTTCGACCCGAAGTATTATCTCCGCCATCTCGATAAGATTTTTCGGCGGGTCTTCGGATCAGGGACGCTTAAATCAAGTAAGGGGAGGAAGCGATGAGGTCATCTATTTCTATTCTCGTGCGTGTTGTGGTGCTGGTGTCGGTCGTTCTGGCGATAGTGCCGGCAGTTGAGGCCGCCGATCGAGACAAGCTTCTGAGCGAACCGGGCGTCTACGGCACGTTTGCCACGTTTAGTCTCGATGCGGACTGGGGGAAGCAGGACCAGGCGGTACGCATCGCGCAATTGACCGTTCTGAAGGGAGTAGTCGAGCAGCATCGTGAGAAAATCGCCATTGATCTCTATCTCCTGCGCGGACTGTCCGATCATGGAGATCTCATGTTCCGTATCCATGCGTCTGAGCTGCGCGACACGCAAACGTTTCTCGTCGATCTGCAGCACAGTCTATTCGGAAAGCATCTCCGGACGGCAGCCATCATGCATGGCCTGACCAAGAAGACAAACTACGTACCGGGATTTCCGGATCAAGTAAAGGCCGAACTTAAGATTTCCAGCGAGCCGGGTCCGAAGCCCTACGCGATCGTGATCCCGATCCGTAAGAGTGCAGACTGGTGGGGGCTGGATCAGGACAAGCGCGCGGCCATGATGCAGGAACATACGGAAGCCACGCTGCCCTATCTCAAGACGGTCAAACGGAAGCTCTATCACTCCAGCGGACTCGATGATCTGGATTTCATCACCTATTTTGAAACGTCCAAGCTGGAGGATTTCCACGGCCTGGTTTTGGCGTTGGAGAAGGTGAAAGAGTTTCCGTATAACCGGCGGTTCGGGCATCCGACGCTGATCGGCACAGTGAAGTCGCTGGACGAAATCATCGAGATTTTGGCGCAGTAGCGGAACGAGGGGGCCACGATGGCGGTAGGCACACTACTTTACGAAGGTAAGGCCAAGAAAGTCTTTGCGACCGACAAGCCGGATCAGGTCGTCCAGTACTTCAAGGACGATGCGACGGCGTTCAACGCGCAGAAGCGCGGAACTATCGTCGAGAAAGGTGTCATCAATAACAAAGTGTCCGAGCGGCTCTTTCGGTTGCTGGAGCAGGCCGGTGTGCCGACACATTTTGTCGAACGATTGAGCGACCGGGAACTGCTCACGAAGAAGGTGACAATAGTGCCGGTCGAAGTCGTGGTTCGCAACGTTGTCGCAGGCAGTTTGGCGAAGCGGCTTGGGTTGAAAGAGGGCGATCCGATCGAGCCGGCCATCGTGGAGTGGTATTACAAGAACGATGCACTGGGCGATCCCTTGATTGCCGATGAGCATATTCGGTTGATGAAGCTGGCGACACCGGAGCAGATGACGGAGATCAAGAGGCTCGCGTTGAAAGTGAACAGTCTCTTGCAGCCGTTCTTCCGTGAACGACAGATGATCTTGGTCGATTTCAAGCTGGAATTCGGAATGCACAATGGCAAGCTCATCCTGGCCGATGAAATATCGCCGGATACATGCCGCTTCTGGGACCAGACGACGAAGGAGTCGATGGATAAGGATCGGTTTCGGAAGGATTTGGGGAGGATTGAAGAGGCGTATCAGGAAGTTTTGAAAAGAGTGTGCGGATGAGGGGATGGAGGGGACGGTGGGGCCGTCCTCTTTGCTCGCGCAACGCGCGGCCTGAGAAGGCCCTCGTTGCATGCGCGCAGTTGAGGACAACCCCACCATCCCCTCGGGAACTTCCAAATTCTTTGAGAGGGGTAAGTGGAAGAGAAGAGATGCGATGACCGGTCTCTTTGCTTGCGCAACGCGCGGCCTGGGAAGGCCCTCGTTGAACGCGCGCAGGCGAGACCGGTCACCGCATCCTTTTCATGAATTATAGAGGGCTTCCCTCACGAGGGAGGGAAAGAGAAGAGGGCATGTGAAGGGGTTTCGGGGATGGTTCATGAATTATGGGCTGGTGGCGGCCATCTTGGTGTCTACGTCGTTGGTGGCTGTGCTGGCCTATCGTCTGGACGGGTCGCGTTGGCGCTGGCCAATGGTGGCGCTTGCCTTGGCTGGGATCGGGACGGCCGCGGGCATTTTATGGATCAGGAGATATATAGATAGACAGTCCAAATCGCCTGATCAGGGGAGTCAGGAGTGAAGGGCGACATGAACGCTCTCTGTGCTCGCAGAACGCG
Source organism: Nitrospiraceae bacterium (assembly GCA_039920585.1). Taxonomy (GTDB): domain Bacteria; phylum Nitrospirota; class Nitrospiria; order Nitrospirales; family Nitrospiraceae; genus Palsa-1315. The sequence goes on from JBDSDL010000216.1 coordinate 2,728, forward strand.
CACGATGAAACGGTGCTCGTCCGATGCGCGCACTTGAGAGCATTCATGCCGACCTTCGTCGAGGGGTGTAGGAAGAATTAAGGGAGGGACAGTGAAGGCGAAAATTCATGTGACGTTGAAACAGGGGATTCTCGATCCGCAGGGGAAGGCGATTGAGCATGCGCTCGATTCGCTGGGGTTCAAGAATGCGGGCAATGTCCGAGTCGGGAAGTACATGGAAGTGGATGTGAATGAAACGGATAAGGCGAAAGCCGATGTCGCAGTGAAGGCCATGTGTGAAAAGTTGTTGGCGAATACGATCGTGGAAGAATATCGGTATGAACTCACGGAGTAAAACGTGAGAAAAGAAGGTTGCTGATGATGAAGATTGGAGTGGTGGTTTTTCCTGGCAGTAATTGCGATCACGACTGTCAGCATGTCTTCAAGGATGTGCTGGGGCAGTATGTGGAGATGAT
>JBDSDL010000217.1:0-13001 GCA_039920585.1 Nitrospiraceae bacterium
AGGAGCGGACACACAGCGCAATTGGGGATGTGACCCCGATGGAGTTCATCCAACACTATCAAGACCGGTCCCAGGCGGCACGGGAATCGACTTCGTTGGCCTTGGTGTAACAAAGGGGGGAAGGTCAAGCCGTTGAGCCGCGTGTGCCCGAACACATTGGTTTGATCTCAACCTGAACCTCAGCCTCGACCTTCTGCTAGCGGTCTTTTTTCTTCTTTGCCGTCGCACATGGCGCCGGGCGGCTGAGTTCCGCTGGTAGTTTCGTCTGCTCGTCCACGCAGGCTGTATCGAGTTGGGCCTGCGTCAAGCCTGAGACTGAAGCCAGGTTGGCTCCATGCAACGTCGCGCGGTGGAGATCTGCCTTGTCGAGTTGTGCACCGGTGAGATCGGCTCCGGATAACGTGGCGCCTCGGAGGTTTGCCTCTTGGAGGTTGGCATGGGCGAGATTGGTGCGGGTGAAGTTCGAGTCCTTCAGGTCCGCTCCGACGAGATTGGCCGATTCCATGGCCGCCTCATTGAATTGTGCGTGATGGAAATGGGCTTTGGGTGCATAGATCTCGCTGAGGTCCGCCTTCGTGAAGATGGTGCCGACTCCCCTGGCGCCGATCAGTACGGCTCGATACAGTTGGGCATCTCGGAAATCCGCCTGGTCCAGGACGGCCGTATACAAAATCGCCATCCGAAGTTTGCCTGATCCTACTTTCGCTTTGATCAACTGCGCTCCTTCCAGATTGGCCCCTTCCAGATCAGCCTGCTGCAAGCCTGCCGAACGAAAGTTCGCGTATCGCAGGTCCGCCCCGCGGAGGATGGCTTCACGCAGGTTGGTCCCCACTAGACTGGTGCCGTCGAGATAGGCGCTTTCTAAATCTGCTTCCACCATCAGGGCTCCATCGAGCGACGCGCCGTCGAGGAGTGCTCCTTGCAGATTAGCCTGTTCAAGCTTTGCGTTGGTCATCACGGTTCGACGGAGGTCGGCCCCCATCAGATCGGTCCCTGCCAAGATGGCTCGGGTGAGGTTCGCGCCATAGAAGTAGGTGTCGACGAAAGAGGCGTCAGTCAGATCGGCTGAGGTGAGATCTGCTCCTTCAAAATGGGCCCGTTCGAAGGAGGACTCGCGCAGTTGTGCGCCGGTCAGGACGGCGTTATAGAGCGCCGCTTCATCGCCGATCGCACGGAACAGATTGGCGTTGGACAATCGTGCATGCCGGAGATCGGCTCCCGTCAGGTTGCTGTCTTTCAAGACGGCTCTCGTGAGATCGGCTCCTGCGAGACTTGCTTGCGACAAATCACTTTCGCGCAGATTTGCCTGGCTGAGGAGAGCCCCTTCCAGTCGTGCCCGTTCCAGATCGGCCCCGGCGAGTTTCGCGTGGCGCAAGTCCGCCTGGCACAGATCCGCGCGTCGATATTCCGGCTTCTCACGGTGTTCAAGCCACTGTTCATGCGACTCCACGATTGCCTGCAGCTGCTTGGGTGGCACGGACTTCTTCTTGTATGTGCTGTCACAGTTGGTGGGGTGCTTGCCTGCCCGATTCGGCTCTGCCGCCTGGGTGAATGCCGGCAGGGCGAGAACAAGCGGTACCAGGATCGTGGCTAGGACGGTGCGTTGTGTCATGCTGATTCTCTCCGAAATGATTTGTTTATTCTCTGCGATCCGACCGCTTCAACGCCCTTTTTGGGATAACAGACGTACATAGGACACTACGTCCTGCATCTCTCCGTCCGTCAGTTGGCCTCGCCAAGAATGCATGGGGCTGAAGGCGACCCCATGTTCAATAGTCCTCAACAGTTCTTCGTCGGATTTCAGGAAGGACTTAAAGCGGTGAAAATTGGCCGGTGCCACCTTCAGAGCTTTCGCGTCCGGTCCATCCCCCCAGCCTCCGACACCATGGCAGGCCTGGCAATGGCGCTCATACACGGCTTTCCCGCGTGTGGTATCGGACGGATACTCTTGTGCATGGAGGAACGAATGGAATGCCAGACCCATCAATCCGGCGACGACGATGACGGGGACGATGGTCGGTCTCAGGTCACGACGGCTCAGACGCATGATTGCCTCCCTGCATCATTCGGTAAATCCATGGCGGTATGTCCAAGATTGAAACGTCCACTTGTCATCGACCATAAGAAATAATCCTGCAGGATGTTCAAACAGGCTGTCCAGCAAGGCCGCAGCGAGTGAAGGGCCGAGGCGTACCCTCTGGGGTACGTTGAGGGTCTGAACGATGCGAGAACGACGCTGGCGGACTGTTTCAGCATCCTGCTAGCTTTTCTTGGTCGTGTGGGCAACAAACGACGTATAGAGCTGCTTCATCTTGCTGCTGCCGCATTTCGGGCATGTCACTTTGGTGGACTCATGTTCCTTCAGGGTCAGGACCACCAACGATTCCTTCCCGCAGTCCAGACATGTGTAGTCGTACATGGGCATGAAGTGCCTCCTCCACCTACCAGGCTACTGAAAATGTCCGCCAGATTTCTGAAAGGCTAAGTCCAAGGCTGAAATGAAGAAAATGATGTTTTTGCTCAACCGTGACTGCGATCTCAGCCTGCTGTGGTTGATATCAGCAAGCGATGTGCCGCCATTTGAAAGGAGGCTTAGGGTAAGCGGTACGAGGCTATGGGACTGATTATTCTTACCTCTGGTCCTGCCTCACTTGCCTTTCGCCTTGGCTTCGAGTGGCGCATTTTTCCTCAGTGGCACTCTTGGCACTGAAGCTCAATGCGCCAGTGGAAAAACAGGTGAGGAGCACATGGCTAGAGGCTAGAGCGCCGGATTTGAGGTCAACCTCTTATTGCTCGCTCCTCTCCTCTCTCCTTGCGTCCGGTTCGGGCTGGAACGTGACTTGCGAGATTCAGCCGATATGTTGACGCTGATGAAGGATTCTCTTGAACAGTATCTCCGGGCTCGCTTCGGTCCCGGTGCCACGTTATTGTCCTACGAGGTGATCGGCAAGGCCAGTTCGAAGGGGGCACAGAAACAGTATGGCTATGGCACCCCGGTTAAATTGACGTTCCGCGTTGGTGGCCGCTCGCAGTCGGTCGTGCTTGAAACCATGAAACCGGGGCCGTTCGGTCATGAGCATCCGGCGGACCGAGCCCAGGCGATCCTCTGGGATTATGACTCCTATGGCCGGTTGCCGCGCCACGTGAAGGCGCTTGACGTCGGTGCCTTTACCGATGATCGGCAGCTGGTTTCGGTGGCCGAGGCGCGCGAATTCTTCGTCCTGACCCAGTGGATGGAGGGGAGCAGCTATCATCTCGATCTGGAACGATTGACCAAGGGCGGAAGGCTCCGAATGCAGGATCGAGAGCGGACGAGAGCCCTGGCACGATACCTGGCGCAGATTCATACCAAAAAATTGCGCGACCCCGCCCTCTATCGGCGTCGGCTTCGTGAGTTGATCGGCCACGGCGAGTGCATTATGGGGTTGACCGACAGTTACCCAGACCGCTACGAGTTCATTTCTTCGGATCTCTTGCGCGGGATCGAAGAAGCTTGCAACCGCTGGCGTTGGCGCTTGCACGGGGAGGGCCAGCGTCTGTCGCAAGTACATGGGGACTTTCATCCCTGGAATATCTTGTTCAGGAAAGGAACGGATTTTTCAGTGCTCGATCGATCACGAGGGGAGTGGGGGGAACCGGCAGACGACGTGACCTCCATCACGATCAACTACCTGTTTTACTCACTTTGTCGCTGGGGCACCTTGAAGGGACCGTTGGAAGTGCTGTTCCGACTCTTTTGGGACACCTATGTGGAGGCGAGCCACGATCATGCGGTCACAGAGTCGGCCGCCCCCTTCTTTGCGTTTCGAGGGTTGGTCATAGCGAGTCCGGTGTGGTACCCCAAGATGTCAGTCGAGGTGCGCCGGACTATTTTCCGATTTATCGAACATGTGCTGGATGAACCGCGCTTCGATCCTTCTCGCGTGAACGAGTATTGTCGGGAATGAACGAGCTATCAGCGATCAGCTTTCAGCTCTCAGTCGGAAACCCGACAGCAGCAGAAAACACCGCTCTGTTTACAGGCTGAAAGCTGACAGCTGAAGGCTGATAGCTTGGTGGTATTCATGAGTCAATCCCAAAGCTTCGCCATTTGGATTACTGGCCTGCCGGCCTCGGGCAAGAGCACGATTGTCACTGCCTTGAAGCCGCAGCTCGAAGGGCTCGGATTGACGGTCGAGGTGTTGGAATCCGATGAGGTCCGACGGGTTATCACGCAGGCACCAAGCTACTCAGAAGCGGAACGAGATCTTTTCTACCGCGCGCTGGCATTTACCGGACAGAAGCTCGTGGCACATGGTGTGACCGTGGTCTTCGATGCAACGGCAAGCCGCCGGGCCTATCGGGACTTTGCGAGGTCCGTGATCCCCCGATTCATGGAGATCTCCGTGGAATGTCCTCTCTCGACCTGCATGGAGCGAGATAGAAAAGGAACCTATCGAAAGGGCCAGTTGGGCGAATCTCTTACCGTTCCGGGGCTTCAGTCGCCCTACGAAGCGCCGATCACCCCGGATCTCCGAATCGACAGCACCACCACTCCCTCACGTGACGCAGCACGGCGGATCTTGGACCTGGTCAAAGCGAAATTCCTATGACAGGATGCTGAAAAATGGGAGGGGATGGAGCCTGATGATCTTCTGTGCTCGCGCAACGCGCGGCCTCAGAAGGCCCTCGTTGGACGCGCGCAGTGGAAGATCAATCAGCCCCCATCCCTGAAGAGAGAACGAGAAGCTTGGAAAGATCAATCTTTGGTCGCTCGCTGCGGCCTTGCTGGGATGCCATTTTGAGCATCCTGCCTGGTGCCATCCCGTTGTTCCAGACGTGCGGAGTCTCTCGCACTTATCCTGAGAATCCTTTCTCGCCCCTGTTGACTCGGAGGGCCTGGTGAATTTACTCTGCGAATGCATATTAGCCTGCGGAACTTTTGGGTATGATGACTGCTATGTCACTTGACCGGCGAGAGTTTACACCGGCGTCCTTACTCCGCAATCCACATGTCATGACCGTACTCCCAGGTGGTTGGCCTCGCCGAGCGCTTCTTGCCGAAGTACCGACCGAGTCACGTCTCTTCACCACTGAGTCTCACACCCAATTGCTCGGCTTCTGTCACTGGCAGCCACACCGCACCGCATGCCAGACCGTGGTACTCGTGCACGGCCTTGAAGGCTCCAGCGAGTCTCACTATATGCGCGGTATCGCCGCAAAAGCTTATCGCGCAGGATTCAACGTCATCCGGATGAACCAACGTACTTGCGGCGGGACTGAACACCTCACGCCAACGCTCTACAACAGCGGCTTGAGTCAGGACTATCGAGCCATTGTCCATGAATTGGCGCGTGAGGATGAACTGAAGCGCATCTGGCTTGTCGGCTATTCATTGGGAGGGAATCTCGTCCTGAAAGCAGCCGGAGAATCCGGCTCGTCAGAAGCCGCGTTGGCCGGCGCGATTGCGGTCTGCCCGACCATCGATCCGACGCAATGCGCCAAAGCCTTGGAAGCACCTCGCAACTGGGTATATCACCTTCATTTCTTGACCCAACTCAAGAGGCGCATGCGCCGGAAAGCGGTGCTCTTTCCCGGCAAGTGGGATCTCGCAGGACTCGACCGCATTCGTATCCTCAGCGAATTCGACGACCGCTACACAGCTCCGGACGGAGGGTACACCAGCGGCGCCGATTACTACGACCGTTCAGGTGCATGCCATGTAATCGATTCCATCGCCGTTCCCGCCCTCATCATCACGGCACAAGACGATCCCTTCATTCCCTACTCCATGTTTACGGTGCCGCTGATTCAGCACCACCAGAAAATTCGGGTGATTGCACCTCGCCACGGAGGCCATTGCGGGTTTTTTCACAGGGCACGCAACGGAGAAGATTCCTACTGGGCAGAGAATCGGATTGTAGACTTCTTGCTAGAACAGCACCGCCTTACCTAGCCCACATGATTCATGGGCGTTTCTGCTGCAATCGCCGACTCCTGACTCAAGCGAGAGGAGCCAGACTGGTGAGAAACGCATGACACGAAGTCCAAGTTCTTGGTTAGAAGCTCTGACCACTTCAGCCTTCAGACCACCTCACCTGTTCTGCTCTTCTCGCCTCTCTCGTCTTTCCCGTCTGTTTCATCGGTGAAAGGTCAGCACCGGGCATGGCATCTTGTGCAACACGGCATGTGACACGCTGCCGAGCACGAAGCGGGCAATTCCCTGCCGGCCGCTTGTGCCCATTAGAATCAGATCCGATCGCAGGGTGGTCGCTTGTTGCAGGATCATGGTAGACGGTGTCCCAACCAGGGCGACTCCATGTGCGTGATAGCCTATGACGCGTAGACGTTCTGCCACACTCTCGATGTACTCGGTTTGCTTCTCCAGCATCTCGGTGGCGGCGGCCTCGGCGGCGGCACCGCTGGGCCATGGAGGCTCTGTCCAAGGCAAGACCGTCATCAGCGTCAACTCAACCGCCTCGTGAAACGGTTTGAGTTGGAGAAAACGAATCGCGGCTTCCGCGTCGGATGGGCCTTCGAGCGGCAGCAAGATCTGTTTCATCGCCTTGACCGGGCCGTTCACGATCAATGTGGCGCAAGGGGCCAGGGTGAGGATGCGGTGCGACACGCTGCCGAGCAGCCGCTCCTTGATGGGGCCAAGACCCCGTGCTCCCATCACGATGAGATCGACTTTTTGTTCCTCGGCCATCGACACGATCGTTTCTGCCGGAGATCCGATTGGAAGGTGTTTCGTCGTGGGGCCTGCGTGCAGCGGGAGGAGGGACTGAACTCGATTGAGTAGCCGCTCCCCGTCTTCCTTCATGCTCTGCTCAAGGGTCTTATAAATCTCCTCCGCCGCTTTCGGTACCATCGTGGGGTACGCCGGTCGCGGGACATTCAACGCGTGAAGCAGGGTGAGTTGTTCAGCCCTAGCCATGTATTTCATGACGTGAACAGCCTCATAGGAATTATCCGATCCGTCAACCGCGAGTAATGTTTTCATCGAAGACGCTCCTTTGTTTGTGCACCTGTACTCTCGTACTTGGCAGGATGAACGTATTGCTGAAACCAGGCGAGAGCATGCTCCGCAACCTGTTCAAGTGTGCCAGGCTCTTCAAATAGATGTGAGGCGCCCGGCACGATCACCAGACGCTTTGGGCAGGAAAGCAGCCGGTAGGCTGCTCGATTCATCTCGATGACCGGCTCGTCGTCTCCACCGATAATCAGATTGTCGGCGCGGTGACCGACGGCAGATAGGCTTCGGAGTGTGGCAACCCGTCCGTGCTGGAGATAACGGGCGACGAAATTGTTGCGCGGACTGAACCGTCCGCTGCCGCTTCCGTGGGCGAAGACCACCATTCCCAGCGCCTGTGCCGGTAGTCCGAGGATTCCTTCAAGGGTGAAATCTTCCCATGTGAGTTTTACTGCTTTTTCATTCATTGCCGGCGATCCGGTTGTATTCTCACTTTTTTTATCTTCCGATCACGGACGAAAGGCCGGGCGGGTGTCGCCACCGTCCGGCTGGTCGAACCTCAATGCGCTTTGCCTCTCATCAATGCTATCGCAGAGGTCACGGTAAAAACGTCAATTTCGTCGCTGTGTTGGTCATTCAGAGATCATTGGCACACCACGGGGCAGAAAAACAGAAAGTAGAGTCCCACCGCGACCCCGAGCAGAACAGCACCTACGAGCAGCCACTGCGTTCTTGTCATAGATTCGCTTCCAGTTTCGCACTACACAGAAACTCAGCAAGTCCAGTGCCGTTGTCCTTACAGCTACGTGGGTGTGAGAGGTGACTCGTAAGGTGAGGAGCGAAAGGTGGTTGGCTTTATTTTTATTACGCCTTGTGCCTCACGATTCACGTCTGCTGTCGCCTTCTGCTACAGCAGAGAAAGTCGAGCTGTAGCAGGACACCCCTGCTCACAATGCAAAGAGCCGATGGCAGATGGCGCATGGATTGACAAGAAAGACAAAGTCTTTGTTTCCACTGTGCTCTTGGCCATCGCTCTCGACTCTTGACTCATTGGCACCGGCCTTGCTGATAACGTGAATGAGTCAATCTTTTGGGAGGTCCCGAGGTCGCATGGCGGAACCGTTTTGTACCAGGATGCTCGTGCCGGTGGATTTTTCTGTCTGCTCAGAGGAAGCCTTCCGCATTGCCCTAACCCTTGCCAGGACCTTTCAGGCCGAACTGCTGTTATTGCATGTGATTGACACAAGTGCCCTTGCGGCCTTCAACCGCCTTGGGTTGTTGACTGTGCCGTCCGACGCACAAGCCCAGAAGCGGCGCCTGCGGCACCACGCTCGTTTGAATACTCGGCGGTTGCTCGATTCGGAGACGGTCAAGGGCGTGAAGATCACACGGGTGCTGGCGGAAGGAGTGCCTTTTGTGGAGATCGCAAAGATAGTCCGGGTGGAAAAGGTCAATCTGGTGGTGTTGGGCAGTTATGGGGGGCGATCGGAAAGTGTCGACAAAATATTTTTCGGCAGTACGGCAGAACGGGTGGTGCGGACCGCGGGTTGTCCAGTGTTGACCGTTCCGCTGCCACCGACGCCGAGTCGTTCGTGAAATGTGAAACGTCTCGGAGGGACAATATCCTCCAGTCACACGTTTCACCTTTCGCCTCTTACCTTTTATGGTTCTGAGAAGGAGGGATACATGAACAGTCAGAAGGTGCAGTGGGGATGGGTTCTTGTGCTTGCCGTCACATTCGGGTTCTGGTGGGAGGCGGCAGAGCCGGTGTTTTCGCAGTCGGAGCAAGTCGTCGAGGTCACGATCAAGGATTTCAAGTTCATGACCAAGCAGGGGGCACTCCGTCTGGGATTCCCTTCGGTGATTAAGGTCCGGAACGAGGATGCCGAACGGCATGATTTTGGCTCGACTATGTTCGAGGGCCTTCCGACTCAGATCGAGAAAGACGGGGTGGTCGTCCATGGTCGAGGCCTGGGCGGAGTATTTCTCGATCCCAAACGGGATGCGGTCATTCGGTTCAACATGTCGCGGCCTGGCCGGTATGAGTTCCGGTGCTCAATCCATCCGAACATGACCGGTGAGTTGCTTTTGCTCAGCACGGAGGCGGTGTAAAAAAACAGGATGCTGAAAAAGCCCGCCAGCGTCGTTCTCACATCGTTCAGACCCTCAACGTACCGCAAGGGTACGCCTCGGGTCTTCGCTCGCTGCGGCCTTGCTGAACGGCCTTTTTGAGCAGCCCGCTAAGAGCTGGAAGTAGGGCAGGAGAGGACACCAGTGATCAAGCGAATCTTGTTGGCGACGGATTTTTCACGGTGGGCTCGGCGGGCGGAAGACTATGCTTGCGCCCTCGCCTGCTCGTGGAGGGCCTCCTTGACCGTGCTCTGCGTCTCGGAATTTCCACCGGGACTCAATCCCGATTACCCCATCCATCAGATATATCTGGCCGACCTGCTTAAGCGTGCCTCGTCGCAGCTCGTCGATCTTAAAGGTCGCGCGGAGCGGCGAGGCATTGTGGTTGCAACCAGGATGGCCACGGGGATTCCAAGCGAAGAGGTGATTGCCGCGGCACGGGCGGAGGATTCAGACCTTATCGTCGTAGGGACGAGAGGTAAGACCGGTCTTGCACACGTGTTGTTAGGCAGTACTGCCGAACGGGTCATTCGCGGAGCCCCCTGCCCGGTGTTGACGGTGCGAATGGAGCAAGCAGACGCCGAACAGGAAGAGGGTGCCCCCTCGATGCCTGTCACTCTGGAGCGCATGCTCGTGCCGGTCGATTTTTCAGATTGTTCCCTCGATGCCTTTGAGTATGCAGTCGAGGTGGCGCAGCAGGCGAAGGCGTCTGTGATGCTGCTGCATGTGCTGGAGCCGGTATCGTATGGTTTGGACTTTGACCTCGGCCATATCAGGACCCGCGAAGCTGTGCGCGAGAGCTGGACGAAACGATTGGAGGAGCTGGTGGCTACTCACCAGCATCCCCATATGCCGATAGAATATCGGCTGCGGGGAGGTGTTCCGGCCGATTCAATTTTAGATACTGCCCAGACCTTGCCCTGCGATCTCATCGTGATGGGCACGCACGGGCGCCGTGGGATTTCGCACACCATCTCTGGCAGTGTGGCGGAGGCCGTCTTGCGAAAAGCTCATTGCCCTGTCATTGCGGTGCGGAGCAAAAAGTTTGGACCAGGCCTTCGCCAGACGATTCCCGAAGAAATGCCTCCCATAATCCATAATTAACCAAGGAGCGGGTAATGGCAAGCGCGGGGGTATCGAGACGGACACGATTTCGAGGACTGGCTCGATGCCGAGGTCATCGTGATGGAAGAAATTCATGAAGCTCGCGAGTGAAACGACAGCCGGCCTCTGGGTGCCTCTTGTCCCGTCGCTCGACACGTTGCTCGCTCGGCTGGACGCTCTTTCGTCGGAGCCGAGGGTGGCTGCTCAGCGGCAGATCGCATTGAGTCTTGCCCTTCAGCCCTATCGTGAGAATGGTGCGGGGGCGCTGTTGTTTCCGCTGCCGCAGGAAACGGAGTTAGCCGATCTCATACTCTACGCCGACTTCTATCCGCAGGACGGGCAACTGACGTTGATCGAGCAATTGCGCGACGTCATTACGGAGCATATTCCACAAGAAGAGCGAGAGTGGTTGGATCCACTGAAACATTCCTACCTCGATCTGGCCGAATTCCTGTCGGTCGACGAGCAGGCCCAACGTCTGGTTTTCCGCTCGATAGGAGATGCGCGGGTCTATCGCGTGCCGGACGGAGCCTTCCGCAAGGAATTGCAACCGGGACAGGTGCTGCTCACGAGGCTGATCCGGGAACCGGGCGATGTGGAGTGGGAGCGGGCGGTGATTGCCGGCGCCGCGATCGTATTGTCCAACGAGGATGGAAAGGGCCTGCTGAACGCCACGCTCGACTACCGGCGGCAGGTGGAAATTTCCGCCGGGTCCTTCGAACTCGGTGATTGGCCGGAATTCGCCAAGCGCTATGGGCATGTACTGTTGTGGACCTTTGCCCGTATGCGGTTTGCCGCACTCATTGAAGCCGTGAAAAGTATTCACTATGTGGCAGAAGGGGGGCAGCCCTATCTCTACGCCTTGGCCCTGTACGATCATTGCGAGTACGGATACATGAATGACATGCTCGCAAGCCTTGAAGGGTTTGAGCGTGAAACGGGAGTCTTCCCTCCCAGTGGAGTCGCAACCTCGAAGGATGCGCAGCATTTCGTGCAGCGAGGGGCGTCAGGTGCTCTTGAATCGGCGGTGGTTGCAAGACTGATCCTCACGGCGACCCAGTTGTGGGTGGAGTGCGATTCGCGAGAACGGCTCGATGCCGTCAAACACAAACTGGCTGCGGCGTTCGGATTCTCTCTTCATTTCCGTGGCGAAACCTGTACGCCACCGCCTCGGCAGCTCAAGGAGTTAGAATTGGCCGTCGATGGGCCTCTGATCTTGACGATGTCGATGGAGGAAGATCGAGCGCTCCTGAACAGTTTCTTAGAGATTCTGTACTTAGAGTGGGCGGAACGGGCCTGCCCGTCGCTGGGGAATCACATGCCGCGTCACGTCGCAACGTCGGAAGCCGGCCGCGAGCAAGTCGCCGCCTTGATTACCGACATGGAGTGCCATGACCCCGGTGTGAGGCGCGTGGGTCAGGCATCATTCGACTATAACAGGCTGAGAGCCCATGTGGGGCTCGACTAGCAGGATGGGGAGGGAGCGGCCAGGTGCCCTTCTTGCTCGCAGAACGCGCACGGTGAAACGGTGCTCGTTCGATGCGCGCAGTAAAGGGCGACCTTGGCCACTCCCTTGAAGAGAAGTAAAGAGGATTGGAAGGCCCTCGCCCGGACTAATGGCACGTCCTGTGAAATCGATTGCGAAGCAATCGGAGGGTAGGGCGGCTGAGAGGTTGACTTTTTGAGCAGTCTGTGAGGTGACGCGATGACGACTCAGCACGGGACGAGGCTTGCCGAGACGCTCGAAACTTGCCGCCCTGTGCCGCCGGACAAACCGAATATCCTCAAGACGCTTCTGGCTGTCCAGTCTGCTCTAGGCCATGTGCCGACGAGTGGCATTCCTCAGATTGCACAGGGGTTAGGCGTGACGGATGCTCAGGTTGCCGGCGTCCTGTCCTATTATTCTGACCTCCGGACTCAGTCGCCGGGTCGGCACCTCATTCGAGTCTGCATGGGCGAATCCTGTACGGCCAACCACGGCGTCCGCGTCCTCCATGCAATCCAAGACCATGTGCGCGTTGCTGTCGGCGACCGCGCACAGGCAGAGCGTTTCACTGTGGAACAGATGTCCTGCGCGGGGAACTGCGCGGTATCACCGACCGTGATGATCGATGAGGATCTCTGTGGACGAGTGACGCCTTCCAGTGTTCAGTCACTTCTGGAGCCCTATCGATAGCAGGATGCTGAAAAAGCCCGCAGCTGCGTTCTCGCGTTGCTCAGAGGCTCAACGTACCGAAGCGTACGCCTCGTCTCTTCGCTCGCTGCGGCCTTGCTGGACAGACTTTTTGAGCATCCTGAGGCTCTGTTGACATCGGCCCCAATATGTAAAATTGCAACGGTGTATTGTGCATAAACTGAGTTTTTCCGGAGCCCGATAAATGAAGACAACACGCTGCTATCTCGCTAATGACACCTCTTCCTGTGCGGCCGGCGCCGGACGACTCGCCGATGCCTGGAGCGATCGTTCAGAGATTCAACTGATTCGCACGTCCTCGCGCGGAGCCTTCTTCCTGGAGCCGATGGTGGAACGAGATACGCCCGATGGACGTGAGGCCTGGTTCAACGTGGCGCCGAACGACTTGCCGCGCATCGTGGCCAGCGTGGGTGGAACGCCGGTTACCGGGATACCGTTTCTGAAACAACAGAACCGCTTCACCTTCGCCAACTTTGGCATCACCGAGCCGCTCGCGCTCGATGAGTATCAAGCGCGGGGCGGACTCAAGGGATTGGCGGCGGCGCGGAGCTTCTCGCCGGAAGCGATCGTCGAAGAGTTGCGCATCTCGCGATTGCGCGGTCGCGGGGGTGCGGCGTTTCC
>JBDSDL010000218.1:0-4380 GCA_039920585.1 Nitrospiraceae bacterium
ATTCAGTAGAATCTAGCCGAGCAAAGAGGGGGGATCAGTCTGCGAGGGGCTTGACACGTAACGATGCTGCTTATGGTTTAGGGTGTTATCACTTCGAGGTGAACTCAATTCCGGACCTCGTACTAAACCCCTTGAATTTCACAGCGGAGGAGAGGTACCAACGACGGTTGGATGGCTTGGGGAACCTTCCTCCCACGCTATCGCGTCTTTCCCTGCGTACCCGGCGACGGCTGTGGGGACGTTAGTGTCTGACGGTCCTGCAAAGGGGCGCCAGAGTCTTGGCGAGCCGACGCCCGAACCACGCCAAGGGCTTGAGCGCCTTCTCGCTCTTCTCATATCCCGTGTCTTGGTCCCTCCGTACAGCTCGCCTCTCCACTCTCCGCTCGGTTTGGGGAGGTCCCGGTTCCTCTGGCTCCCAGAGATCCACACGGGAGCCCGCTATTTCAAAGCGCTGGTGCGCATTGAACACCCGGTCTAAGTCTTCGGAACGGGCCATGTGCACGATCCCCGTGCCGAGAGCATGGCCGCACTCATCCCTCAGAACTTGCGCGAGCACCACCGTTCCAAACGGGTTGAAAGCCTGACGGAGCGCGTCATCAGTGCAAAAGTAGGACAGCCCGCTGACATGGATATGAGTACCCATAGCGAACCCTCTTTGGTGAGAAGCAAGTCATCGAGCACAGGTCGATTCAGAGTCCAATCATGCCAGTAACCTCACCAGCTGTCTGTTCAAAATTGCTCACTTGCTAGAAATTTTTGAAATATGAAGAAATGCCCCCTCTGGGCATCCCCGTTCTCTCATTGAAGCAACGAAGGAGCGGCGTATTTGGCGGGTTCAAAAGGCCTGTGAAATTCTTAGCAGGTAGCGTTCTGATTTCCTTGATGATTAAGACCGGAATTCATACGAGTCAAAAACAACTGTTTTTGATGATCTCAGGCAACAGCGATTCGAAACATGGTGAGGGCCGGGGTTCCGGAACGAGTCGCGATGTCTCTCTCCGGTCATAGGACCCGGTCCGCCTTCGACCGTTATAACATCGTTAGTGAGGGCGACTTATTGACCGCGGTTGGCTGTCTTGAAAGCATGCCTGCAATGGATCCGTTCCTCATGTGCGCTACCGTCTTTTCTCAGGGAAAACATCGGGCATGAAAAATGAGCAGCATTGAATTGACAGTGCGATTGGTTAAGATCTCTTGTAACAGGCATCATTCTATGTACGACTTTGCCCAATCCAAAAAACCGCCTTTGGGTCTAGCTAGAGGAACTGTCTGATCGATCGTCTCCTCGAGCTCGACAATACAATAGTAGCAAGCAAGCTCGAATTTCCCTCGGAGGCCTCTTTTTTCGACCACCGTAAAGCTGTGGTCTTTCTTTGCTTCTACTTCGAGAAGTTTCTTGAATGGAAGGAAAAGAGCCTTAACACGATCGGCATGAGATGCAGAACTGGGACACAAGCGAACCTATTGAAAAATTGGTGCCCCCGATACGAATTGAACGTACGACAAACGGTTTAGGAAACCGCTGCTCTATCCAACTGAGCTACGGGGGCGTGGCTTGAATTTAGCCTACTCACGAGAGGATTGGAAGGGGAGATTGAGAGCCCTGTGCCCTGGCCCGCATCATTCATGACAGCTTGTCGCGAATCGCATAGAAGCCAGGCGAGGGATTAGTGGCACGAGGCTAGAGGAAAAACTTTCCTTCTGGCCGCCCCAGCCTCTGGCCCCGCGCCCAAACGTTAATTAATCACCGAAAGATACATTGTGACCCGCCCGCTCTTCTTGACGTTAATGAAGTACACGCTGATTGCCGAATTCATTCCTGGTTTCCGTGCAGAAAACTTGTCTGTCTTAGTGTAAAACTCTGTGTCAGTGTCCGTATCAATATCCGTTCCGATCCAACCATCGGGCATACTGTTGCGTAATCGTCTGACGATATCCTTCACCGCTTCGTCGGCTTCAGACCTGTCGGAAAATTTGAATGTGCAACTCCACCTGGCTCCATCAGAATCATCCTTGTCTCGCACCAGGCATTGCTTGGCACCAGTAAAGGAAACGTTGGACCGCCATGTTGTCCCGGTATCACCGACAGCTTTATGTCCTGTACGCAACGCGTTGAACTCTCCGGAGGATGCCGTGAGAACGGCGTGAATTACTGTGCGATCGTCCCTCTCTACCGGGCCATCTGCACCTTGGTTGTCAAGCGGACAGCCCTTCCCGGTGCAAGTGATCCGGTACATCGTCTGATTCCACTTGATCTTTGAGCGAAACCTTTCAAAACTGATCTCGTATTGGCCGGTGTTTTCTCCTGACATATCCATGTTTGGTTGATAGGGGTTCGCGATCCAGAGGAAACGGTCGTCTTCGAAGGGGAAAGGATCGTTCACGGTCAGCATCAGCTTACCGGAGCTATCGTCATAGCCCACGATGAGGGCCATATGTTGAGAGATGCCATCTACCTTGAATCCAGACGGGGAAACTCCAGCAATAATAGGACGGCCCTCATCGAGCTCTTTTTTCACTTCTGCTTCGGAAAGGCTGTCGGCCTTCAATTGGACTGTTAACGCGATATCTCCAGTCGCACTGCCTCGTGTAGCCATGACAGGATACTGTTGAAGCATGCTCACGGCAGTGGTTTCATCGCCAGCCGGGAGATCGCATTCAACGCAATTCGGTATCCCTGTGCAAAGGTTCCTACCCTGCACGATTCCACACTGAAAGTCTGTCCGATGAGCAGCTGGCACGTAATAGTATTTGAAGACCATCTCTCCAACGGCCGCCCAACACCAACTAGGGCGTTCCTGAAACACCGGAGGAATATGTAATTTAACCTCCGCTGCCATGGCCGGGATGACTGGTGCCAAAAGAACAAGCAATAGCCCAATTCCGAATGCCATCACTCTGCTTCTCACTGCTTTCCTCTCCTCCATCTTTGATATCTCTCGATCAAGTTCCACGCTCCCTCCTCAAGCAACTCATTGACCAAGCCTCCTCGTCGCAGCCACGTCCCCTTAAATACCCGCTGCCCTCTCTCACATTATATGAGAGAGGGGCACTGTTTCGATAGACATGGACTCTGGTGGGGGGGCAGGTCGCTCATGGACATGTCCTGTTGTGATCTTGATCTTCCCCCGATTTCGTGGACACCCAATTAAGCAACCGCCGCTCTCGCGAAGCACGCCGCCGCACATTGTAAAACATCCCGTTCTTGAGTTACCCGCGTCAATTCCCGCTTCACGTGCGTGAGTTCCTCGGCCTCGGTGCGTTGAGCAGCCTGTGTCGTGTCGTGGGCCTCGGCCTGCCGGTGCTGGGCGCGCCAGCGATACAACCCACCCGCTGGAATCCCTAGATCCCGTACCACCTGAGCCACGGGGTGGGCGGACTCCCGCCTCACCGCCCGCGTAATGCCCTCGGTATACCGACGTCGAGTGCTGGCTGACATGGTCACCTCCGCTTTCACCATTCTCCCCCTTATGGAGGTGTCTGTAAAATCTGAGGAAGATCAGAATGAATTGAAAAAGAGCGGAATTTTTTTGTGTGAAGACGGTTTCTCATCTATCAATCGAAGAATCGTATAAATGAATGCCCAGACATATTCACGCAGCCCCAAAGCTCTTTTCTGTGGCATCGCCAATATGGGGCGGTTCAATGACAGGATTCGTCTATGGCATGCAAGCATATCTTTGGTCAAGGGACATGGAGGTCCAGCTCCACTTCTCTTCTATCTGCATTGACACGTTCTCCCGTTTTCCTTGGCTGATGTTTCTCCTTCTTTGCTTCTCCCAAGACTCGTGTGTATTATTTGTAAAAGTATACACATCTCGATTTGGAGAGGTTATGCGTACCAACATCGTGATCGATAATAGTTTGATGCGGCAGGCGACTCCCCATGCCGACTGGCTTGAAGCCCAACTAACGAGAGAGCGACTTGGTCTCACCGATCTGATCTTGTGTGAAGTGTTGCAGGGGATCAACGCTGACCGCCAATTTGATGCGGTTCAAGAGGAGTTGTTGAAGTTCGCGGTCTTTGAGACAGGGACTGTCGAATTAGCTATCGAAGCCGCTCTGAACTATCGGCGCCTGAGGGCTGCTGGGCAAACCATTCGCACGACGATCGATTCTCTGATCGCGACGTTTTGTTTGTTGGAAGGACATGCCTTACTCCACAATGACCGTGATTATGATTTGTTTGAAGATGTGCTCGGTTTGAAAGTTATTCACCCTTGAGAGGAAACAGCGTGTATGACTAATCAACAGTATCCCCGCAGTCCCAAGGCTCTGCTCGGTGGTATTGCCCACTTGGGGCGGTTTATCGATAAGATTCGCTTGCGGCATGCGGGCCAGATTCAGGACTACAACTACATCTCGGTGGGTTTCGATAAG
>JBDSDL010000219.1:0-4574 GCA_039920585.1 Nitrospiraceae bacterium
GATAAAGGCGCGACGCTCTATGACGTGACGCACTTAGCCTGCCGCTCCGCGCGCTATACACCGGCGGTGGTGGGTGGTTCGTGCTCGCCGGCCAACGCGCAGAAGAAGGCGTTTCCCGTTGCGCCAGGGGGAGCGATGCCTCCAGTCGAGGGCTGCACGAAGCAGGACTATGCGGTGCTCATCGTGATCGGTGTGGGCGTGGAGGACTGAACGCTGGTGGCGCAACAACGGCGTGCGCGGCGAGCCTGGCCGCCGCCACGAGCACGCCCGCGGCACGCCGCGTGTTCACCTGCCGCGAATAACCCAGCGGATCCGTTTCCGTGCCGGTCACCGAGGCGATGACTGCTGTCGACCCAAAGCAGAAATTTAATTTGAGGTGCCCTGAACTATACCCTGACGTCGCAGGTGGCTCTCGCGAGCCGTGCTCAAGCACGGGTCGCGGGCGGTTGAGAGCGCCGCGGGCGCTTAGCGATCTCGGCCTTTAGCGCGGCAACCCGCTCCTCGTATGCCTTGTGATCCATGATGACGTTGACCGGCAAGAACGCCCCGCAGCGGCCGAGGCATTCTGTGCCGTCTGCCCACACCTCCAGGCAGCCGTTGCCGTTCCAGTCCCAGAAGAATCGTTCAATCTCCAGCGTCGTCTCGGCGAACTCGGCTGATCCGTCGTCCTTGAGTCCCTCTTTCCCGTGAACCTCGGCCTTCAGTCGGTAGTTCGGAAAGTCGAGCACCACGTTCGCGTCGTAGCCTTTCTCCCTGAGCACGCACTTGATCGCTATCGCGCCATCTCCGACTTCTACGGAAACGGGGGTCATGTTTTCCAAAGGAGGATACATCGCATGTCCCCATATCCGCAGGCTGATTCGCTTCGGCAACTGAATATTAACGTTGGTCGGCATTCCACCCGCTTTGAGCACTTGAACAGACTCGGGCGTGAAGAATTGCTCGAACCCACTAAGCTCGTAGCGGTGCTCCCGATAAACGCTTTGCGAGGTTTTGATTCCCATTTTCTCGATCGCGATCTCGGCGAGCGTAATGATGAGAGGCAGATCCGAGCGCAAGCGGCGTTCGTCGTCGATGTTGTGCGGATCTATGACCGGGTTCCGCGGATCCCCTGCGTGTGCGATAGCACACCGGCAAGACTGGTAGATGTACTTGCCAATGTCTTCGCCGACCTTCTGAAGCTCGGCGAGCCGCTCTTTTGCCCGATGATGCTTCATCGCGGGCACGCGCGCGTTGATCCATCCCATCTGTGCCGGGCCATGTGGCCCACTGACCAAGTTGACGATCTTGTAGAAGCTAAGAAAGCTGTACGCCACGTGCACGTAAAGCAACGTTGAGCCCTCGTGAAACAGAGCTAGAGCTAGTCGGTGATTCTGGTCCGTGGGGTGGGGCAGATAGTCGATGTGCAAAAACTGGGCGGTGATCTGCCCGACGATCGGCCGTTTGCTGGTGCGGTAAATCTGACTTCCGCCCGTCCAGCTCTCAACAGCTACCGATCCGCCGCTAGACCAGGCGAGTGCGCTCGCAAATTCGAGGATCGCCCGTCGGCACACAGCGTGCTCGCCTAGCGTGGCTATGGCGGGAAGGTTCTGCTCGTCCTCGGGCAACAACAGAAACGTTCGCCCGGCGTAGTCGATCGTGATGGGCTTCTGCGCCCAGCCGATCGACTGTTGCAAGCTGGCGACCGTCCACTCGCCGCTTTGCTTGCGATAAGCTTCTGCCTCCTCGGTACTACCTGTGCGGATGTAGGGCGGTTCCATTCCTGACGGCACTCTATGCACGGCCAGGAGGCCGATCAAGCTCGAAGTTGTCCGGCCCACTGCTGGTTAAGGAGGAGATCGTACGTCGGCTTCTGGGCCGGGAGCGGTCCTTCGAGGCTGAATTCATCTGACCTTGTCTGTCCGATTAAGTACCGATTAATACATGTAACGTTTCACGTCCTTGAAAGAGGCCCTGCGACAAACTTGCCCGCCTGCATCACTCCGATAATCCTGCTGCGGTCGCGTAGCAGGTCAATGCGACGAAGTGGATTTCCCTCGAACAACAGGAGATCCGCCAGTTTCCCCTTCTCGATCGTTCCCACCTGGTCCTGAATCCCGATCAAGCGTGCGGCAGCTGAGGTTGAAGCGAGAATCGCCTGCATCGGGCTCATCCCGAAGGCGACCATCCGCTCGAGTTCCTGGGCGTTCTCTCCGTGAAAGTTAAAAGGCGTTCCCGCATCCGTGCCCATCGCAATCTGGATACCGTCCCGCAGAGCATTCTTGAAGCTTACTTGATGCCGTTTCGTCATGGATTTGGCCTTGTCCAAGGCGCTTTCTGGAATCCCGCACCCGAGTCGGCAGGCGGCAGTGGTAGCCAGCGCAGAGAGAGTCGGCACCATAAAGACACCCTGTCGTTTCATCATGGCGGCAGCTTCTTCGTCCATGAGTGTGGCATGCTCGATTGAATGGACTCCGGCACGGACGGCATTCTTCATCCCCGACGATCCATGGGCATGGGCTGCGACTTTTCTCCCGGCTCGTTGCGCTTCGTCCACGGCGGCCTGGAGTTCCTCCACGGTCATTTGGGCCTGGTCCGGCGAGGTGCCGGGTGTGAGAACGCCGCCTGACGCGATGACCTTAATAACGGCGGCCCCGGCGGCGATCTGCGCACGTACGACAGAACGGACCTGCTCTGTCCCTTCCACCTCTTGACCGATGAACCGGGCGTGGCCGCCGATCATGCAAATCGCCAGGCCTGCTCCGACAATGCGAGGTCCGGGAACGAGACCGGTATCGATAGCCCGTTGCAACGTAAAGATGGAGTGGTCTCGCGACCCCACGTCGCGCACGGTGGTGAAACCTGCTTCCAAGGTCTGTCGCGCAGCCTGGCTCGATTTCAGCAATGTCAGGGCGGGCGTCTCTTTGGCGATCGCCTCGACGACATCCGGTTCAGCACCGAGGCAGAGATGCACGTGACAGTCGATCAAGCCCGGTAGGAGCGTGAGTCCTCGGCCATCGATCTTGGTCGCGCCATGTGGGATGGAGAGGTCTCGATCCGATCCGACAGCGGCAATCGTGGCGCCACGAACGACTACCGTGGCCCTTTCGATTGTTCGACCGGTTCCGTCGATGACGCGTACTGAGCGAATGGCAATGGGTTTCATCATGGTGTATCGAGGGGACGAGTGATGATGCGGCCCATTACACCCCCGACTTTGGCGCCGCGGCCTTGTCCTCAGGAAGGGGATACGGCTCCATGTGTTCGGCCAGCGTCAGGGCGAAGAATAAGTACGCGATCATGGCGATAAGGGCAAAGGCCCCGACAGCGAGCATCCAGAGTGATGGTTTGGTCTTCACGCGATCGATGTCCTCCGCCGTCAAGATGTTTTACGGCTATAGACCCGTGAGGCAGCCTGGAGCGCGACTCCGGGAGTGGAAAGCCCGCCGCCGCGGACAAACAGTTCTTCCAGCGCATTGAGCAGGGTCAAGACATGAGCCTCGGTCGATGATTCACCCATCAAGCCGATGCGCCAGACCTTCCCCTTGAGGGGGCCGATCCCGCCACCGATTTCAATGCCATAAGTCGAGAGCAAGTTCATTCGTACCTCGGTTTCAGGAATAGGAGGGGGGACTGTGACACAAGTCAACATCGGCAGCCGATGTCCCGCCGGGGGAAGGGAAATGAGCCCGAGTTCGGTCAAGCCTGCGACCAAGGCTTCACTATTGAGTCGATGGCGAGTGAAGCGAGCGGGCAATCCCTCTTCTTCGACGAGCCGTAACGCCTCCCGCAGGGCATAGAGCATGGAGATCGGAGCTGTGTGGTGATAGGCCCTGGTGCCTTCTGCCCAGTAGTCCGCGATCAAGGTCATGTCCAAGTACCAACTCTGGCAGGGGGTACGCCGGGCTCTGATGGCGGCTAACGCACGGTCGCTGAGGGTGAAGGGAGACAGCCCCGGCGGACAGCTTAAACATTTCTGCGTGGCGCTATAGCAGACATCAATGCCCCAACGATCGATCTCTACCGGCGCGCCTCCCAGCGAGGTCACGGCATCGACGACGAAGAGCACATTATGCTCGCGGCAAAGGCGGGCGATCGTCTCAAGCGGCTGCCAGGCACCGGTCGAAGTTTCGGCATGCACGATGGCGACGGCTTTGACCGGGCCAGATCGGCGCAATGCCGACTCTATCGCCTCTGGTTCTATGATCTGTCCCCAGGGGGCTTCTACCCGGATG
Organism: Nitrospiraceae bacterium; assembly: GCA_039920585.1. Taxonomy (GTDB): domain Bacteria; phylum Nitrospirota; class Nitrospiria; order Nitrospirales; family Nitrospiraceae; genus Palsa-1315. The sequence goes on from JBDSDL010000219.1 coordinate 4,215, forward strand.
GCTTTGCCCCCGCAACGTTCAACCATAGTGGCGAGGCGTGTGCCGAACACGCCATTGACTCCGACGATGACTGCATCGCCAGGCTCAACGATATTCACAATCGACGCTTCCATCCCGGCTGAACCGGTGCCTGAGACTGCGATGGTGAAGCGGTTTTCGGTCTGAAAGACGAGGCGCAACAGGGCTTGGATATCGTCCATGAGCGCAAGAAAGGCCGGGTCCAAATGGCCGAGCAAAGGAGTCGAGAGGGCACGCAGGACTCGCGGATGCACCATGCTGGGCCCAGGGCCAAGGAGCAATCGGTGGGGGGGGATAAAGCTCCGAACTGGCATAGCACTCCGAATCTAGTTCATTTGGTCT